>CAZTJD010000137.1:0-11124 GCA_964613985.1 uncultured Anaerolineales bacterium | reverse complement strand
ATTTTCACCAACGCGCTTTAGTGCGTTTTGCTTCTCAACCATCGAACTCATTCGATGGCGCTGGAGATTGGGCTAAAGGATTGGCTTCAATCTCGTGGGGGAGATTTGTTGCTTGTGTTTGCAGCAAATGGAGAACTGTGAGAAGACCGTCTTGTGATTGAGGCAGGAGGGACAAATTACATATTTATCCCAATACCTTGTAGAAGATCACTGTATCCTATGCGAAGTCAACTGTGGATTGTGACGTGATCGAGGGGATGGGCGCGGAAGAATGTCAGATTATGAACGAGCTTTTGATCCAGATGCTACATATCAAAAAAAGGCAGATCACCATCTGCTGCGAATGATGCAAAACCATTAACATCTTCCTAACCGAATTATTTCTTCTTTCCCGGTTTGCGCATGAAGCGTTGGGCAGCGTAGGAATCATAATGGATCTGTTTGGATAGGGATGTATGGTCTCGTATCGCATGGAGTTGAAAATCGATCTTGTTGAGCATTGCCCTGGAATCTTCATCATCCAGCCTTGCCAGGTATTCCCGCACCCTATCCAACTCCCGTTCCACCAGTGCTTGTTCTTTTGGATCACCGCGATTGAACGCCCTCGAGTACTTTAAGACCTGTGCCGCGTTCATCTGCTCGGCAACCCGCTTTGCCACTGGCTTGACCAGTCCCAGGTTTTGCTGGTAGGATTTCTGTCCGACAAATCGCACGGTGACCTGGTTGAGAGTGGTTGCCATGGGAGTCCCAGTCGGTGTCGCGTAGCGCACTTCTCCCTGGATGCTTAAGCGTTCCCCTTCTTTTCCAGAAAGCAGGGTCAGGCGAAGTGGAATTTCCACTTCCAGGTCGGCAGGAATATCTCCAATGGAAACATCTGCGACACTTTTGATCAATTCGGATTGGTAAACCACAGATAAGGGCATCAAGGCTGCTCCACGGGGTATGTTAATTCGGAGATGCACATCCCGCGCCGCAATATCGGCAGCCTCCCCCAATTCACCTGTAATGTAAGGGATAATTTGATCCGATGACTCGACATGGTAAAATCTACCCCTTCCCTGGGAGGCAATTTAAGTCATCAAGGCTTCGTTATAATCCATTCCTACACCCAAAGTTGAGACTACCAATCCAGTCTTGGCTGCATCTTTTACCAGCTTCCCGATCACCTCGAGGTCGGTTTCCCCGACATTTGCCCTTCCATCACTAAGTAGCAGAACCAAGGTATTGTCCAGTTGTTTCTTCTGAGCCTGCTGGATGCCAAGGCTGAGACCACCGAAAAGAGCCGTCATTCCATTTGCCTGGATGTCTTTGACCGCACTATCCAGGACTTTCTTGGTGGATCGATCGACTTTTGTCGGCTTCAGGACCAGCCGAGGTTTGTCAGAAAAGACCGAAATTGAAACCCGATCACCTACCCGGAGCAACCTGGATGCCATCAGCAGGGCTTGTTTTGTCTGCTCAATTTTGGCCCCATGCATAGAACCGGAGACGTCCACCACGGCATGGAAATTCACAGGTGGTCTTCCAGCCTCGGTTTTTGCTGCGTGTTCTGCTGGCACCTCCTCGGGTGTTTTTAGTGTCAGCAACAGGTACCTGTCAATCATCTGCCCAGATGGAGCGCTGACCTGGTCCAGCTCCATCTGAGCTTCCAGGTAGGAGCCTCTTTTTTCAGGGGCTTGAGGCGTTTCAAAACCAGTTCCCCTCCACAGCGCTGGCACTGTTTCACGCCTGACGGTTCATCCTGAAGCAGCCCACAAAATAAGCAGCGCATTAATCTCGGCATGTTTCCTCCACTTTAGGTGTATCGAATAGGTCTCACTTCGCCTGGATCATAAAGAGATCTCTTTGTCACCATTATATCAAGTAATTGATCCCAGCCTTTTCTTTGGATGGAAAGGATGGATCTTGGGTCTGAATGAGCATCAATTCCAACTTATGGCATCCGTCTACAATTCAAGAAACATATGGATTGCAACCAAAAGGGGCTCAAGGTGTTTTGACTTATAAATTATGGGTGATTAATGCAAATAAAGGAGAATTTTCCTTTGAGGAGTATAGCCAATGAAAATCCTTGCCGTCCATCCAGGTGGCTTATTTTATACAAACCTGTTCCAGTGTCTGGAACCCCTTGGCTTAGAATTGGTCGCCCAGGTGGCGCGCCAGGCAGGTCATCATGTCAAGCTGATCGACCTGCAGGTTGAACCGCAAAAGGATTATTTTAAGCTATTGGATACCTGGCAACCTGATGTGGTCGCCATTTCTGGAAACTACCTGGCGAACTTTCCCGAGATCATTGACATGGCAAAGGTGACCAAGAAAATAGTCCCCGGTTGTTACATCGTGGTTGGCGGTCACAGCGCCTCCTTCATTCCTGAAGAACTGCTCATTCACGCTAAGGGAGCGATCGACTGTGTCCTCAAAGGAGAAGGCGAGGGAGCCATGCCTGAACTGTTGGAAGCCATCAAGGGAGATAGGAAAAGCGTCCATCAAATTCCTGGTGCAGTTACCCCGGATGGGAGCGGACCAGCTCCCATACACCTGGAAAGCCTGGATGATGTCTTTCCAGCGCGAGACTTACTGCGAAAACGGCGGAAATATTTCATCGCCATGCTTGATCCATGTGGTTCGGTTGAATTCAGCCGAGGCTGTCCCTGGGACTGTGCGTTTTGCAGCGCCTGGACATTTTACGGGCGGAAATACCGCCTGGTCAGCCCTGAGAAAGCAGTAGAAGACCTGGAACGCATCCAGGAAGAGGGGATTTTTATTGTTGATGATGTCGCTTTTACAAATGCTGAGCATGGCATGGCGATTGGCGAAGAAATTTTAAGGAAGGGGCTGAGAAAACAATTCTATGTTGAGACCCGGGCGGATGTCTTAATCCAAAATAAGGAGGTTTTTAAATTTTGGGCTAAAGTTGGACTTGTGTATATCTTTATTGGTTTGGAAGCCATTGATGAAGCTGATCTCATCCGTTTTAGGAAGCGGATGACGATCAATAAGAATTTTGAGGCTTTGGAGGTGGCTCATTCCATTGGCATTGAAGCCGCGATCAACCTGATTGTCGATCAAGATTGGGTCAGGGAAAGGTTTGAATCGACACGCCGTTGGGCTCTAGAAATCCCCGAGTTTGTCAACCTTAGTGTCTTTACCCCCTATCCAGGCACAGAGGCCTGGCTCACGGAAAGGCGCCCTCTGATCAGCAGGGATTACCGCTTATTTGATATGCAGCATTCGGTAATAGAAACCCACCTTCCCCTGGAGCAGTTTTATGAAGAATTGGTGAAGACCCAGCGGTTTGTGAACAAGAAGAACTTGGGCTTGAAAGACATCAAACCGATCAGTTCGATCGTGTTGAAGAACATGGCTCACGGGCAGGTTAACTTCTTAAAAATGCTGGTGAGGTTTAACAGCGTTTACAACCCCAAATATCAGCTGGCTGATCACCAGAAGGAAACCAAATACAAACTTACCCCCCCACCTGAGCCAGTGTTAGACTTAGATCTCCGAGATCTTTATGTTCTAGGTGGAAAATGATGATGTCAGATAGGATTTCTTATTAAGCTGTCACCAATTAAAGTAAATGGTTTTGGGCGTCAAGTAAAGTGAAACCTGGTTTCATGGGGTCAAGGCGCAGCGGAAGCCAATGTTGTAACTCCAGGAATTAGGGTCTTGGCTGAATCGATAGGCAACTCGTAAGTAAGCAGCGCCTTCCAGCCAGGAACCACCGCGCAAAACACGGTCGTCGTCCCCTTCCATGTCCTCGCGACCATACCTGGCATCGTAGGGATAGGGCAGTAAAAAGCTGCTGACCCACTCCCAGACATTACCTGCCATATCATACAACCCATAGCCATTTGGGGCGAAGGTCTTGCCAATCAGGGTGCTCTTATCACAAGGACTGTACTGGGCGCCATTTTTTGCGCCTGGGTCACATACTGGGTCTTCGTCTCCCCAGGGGTACCTCGCTCCCTCTATGCCTCCTCTTGCCGCCTTCTCCCACTCTGCTTCGGTCGGTAGACGGCGTCCTGCCCAGGAACAATACGCCTTTGCCTGGTACCAGGAAACATAGAGCATAGGATGACTAGGAGAGGAAGTAGTTTCAGCATTGGGGGGTTCACATGCAGCTGCTGCGACACAATCCTGGTACATGGCATTAGTCACCTCGATCTGGTCCATCCAGTACCCATCCAGGAAAACGCTGTGCTGGGGGTATTCATCTGGCTCCGATCCGGGGTCGTCTCCTATTGAACCCATCAGGAATTCCCCTGCCGGGATATATACCAGGACCATGCTGTCAATGGGTGAAACCTGGGTGGCAGCCGCCTCTGGGGCCGGCGTAGGCGTAGTGTCTGAAGCTTGAAGGGTCTCTGTCTCGGCGGAATGAGCACAACGAAATCCAAGGTCATATTTTTCTTCGTCAGGAGGAAAATAACTGCGATCGGTTGTCATGATCAGATATACACTGCTGTCCCAGGAACCTCCCCTGGCGACACGATTGAACCCCGACTCAGGACCTGAAGGATTACTGGCGGGGGAGTTTGAATAATAATAATATCCATACCAATCCTGAACCCATTCCCAAACGTTACCAGCCATATCCAATACCCCGTAATAGCTGGCGCCTGAAGGGTAAAAACCGACCGGGGTTGTATTTCCCACGCAATTTTCTATCGTTCTCTGCCCCTGCTCTCCCCGATATACTTGCATGTAGTTCCCCCGGCTGCAATCCTCAACCGCTTCACCCCACGGATAAGGAGAAGTTGTTCGTGCCGCTGGATCCCAACCAGCAGCTTTCTCCCATTCAGCTTCGGTAGGCAACCGTCGCCCAGCCCACTCACAATAGGCATTCGCTTTGTTCCAGGATACGGAGACCACAGGATGTGTTTTTAAGCTTTCATATTGCAAGCGCCAGGGTTCATCTGGAAGATCACAATAGCCTGCCTCTACGCATTGGGCGTACATGACATTGGTCACTTCAGTCTGGTCCATCCAGTAAGCATCGAGGGTGACATTGTGGACAGGTTTTTCATCTTCATCCCCCGTATTGCTGCCCATCTGAAAATCGCCTGGTGGGATATAAACCATTCTCATGCCATCGACTGTTGAAGTAATGATTGTCCCTAAACTTGGCCTGATGTTTTGGACGGATGCAGCAGGTTGCGTCGGTGCTGAGGGCTGGGTTGGCGTTGTAAAATCTTCTGCCTCTTTTGTGGGGGTAGGAGTCTGGGTCTGGGTTGAGATTTGGGTTGGGATCTCATCGAGGTCCCCTGTCCCTTCCTCGTTCGAGACTTTAACCGGTGAAATCGAGGTTGCCAACTCAGGTATTGTTGAGGTTGGAGTTGCTTCTTTCTTCTCACCTACCATTGGCCAGAGGATGAAAACGAGCACGACCAACAGGATACCCCCAACAGCCCAGGGTAGCCACTTTTTTATATTTTGGAGATTGGATTTTGGAGGTCGGTTTTTTTGGTTTGGGTCAGGTAGTTCAGGCTCTGAAGATTCTGACTTTGTCGTTTGTTGAGTTGGCTGGGTTGGAGAAAGCATGCTGAGTGTGTTCTTAAATTCCAAAACGGATCGAGGCCGCCGGTTTGGATCAGGGTGCATTGCCTGGCTGATAGCAGTCGCTAGACCTGGGGAAATCGCGGGGTTGACAAGATTTGAGGGCAGGAGTGGATCACTGATCACCCTTTGGATGCTTTCCACCGGGACCTGCCCGGTCAACAAGTTGTATAGGGTGGCACCAAGGGCATAGAGGTTTGATAAGGGAGTAACCTCGCCCCCCTCATACTGTTCGGGGGAAGAGTAGCCGGGGGAGATCCCCTTCTCAGCTAAGGTGCGATTTGGCTTGTCGCCATATAACCTGATAAATCCTGGGTCCACCAACATGGCTTTCCCTTCAGGCGTGATTTTAATGTTGGCGGGTTTGATATCGTGGTGGATGATGGGTGGAGATTGGCTGTGGAGATAAAACAAAGCGTCACAGACCTGCTCGATCCAGGGTAGTACACTGGTTTCTGGTAATGGGTCCCACTGCTTGTCAAGTATCTCCTGCAGGTTTATGCCTTCGATATATTCGGTTACCAGGTACTGTTCCTGTTCAGGAAGAACGAAATGACCTATGACCTTGGGCAGATTCGGATGGGATAAATTCTCCAATGTCCGGGCATGTATTAAGAACTGCTCCTGTTCTTCTGGGGTAGCAAGATGAAATTCCTTGATAACCCGGTGGATTTCCAGGACCAGGTCCCAGGTATGATAAACAAAACCATGATTCCCCTGCCCTAACTGCTTGATGATTCTGTAGCGGTTGTTAAGGATTTCTCGGTTCTGAAGAGGCATTTTCTTTTCCGTCGATTGAATAGGTATAATCTATCGAATTTTACTCTAAAATAATAATTTTTCCTTATTGTTTGATGAAAAAGTTTGGCATTCAAAAGGTGAAAAGTCAAGGGTATCAGATCGCAATACAATTAAAAGGCTTGATTATTATCAATGTAAAAGCGCCAACACCGGATTATTTTTCATTTTTAGGTAGGGTCATCTCTACCAGGGGTCCG
This sequence comes from uncultured Anaerolineales bacterium, assembly GCA_964613985.1. Taxonomy (GTDB): domain Bacteria; phylum Chloroflexota; class Anaerolineae; order Anaerolineales; family UBA11858; genus CAZTJD01. The sequence goes on along the minus strand of CAZTJD010000137.1, from coordinate 4,567 downwards.
CTCAGAAAGGCTTACTTCTTTCGCTTGATAGGTTGGCGATACCATGAGATCTGGTATGATTTCTTTTATATTTCGCTCTTGATTTGATTTATACTAACAGCATACGGTACGACGAATTTTCTGTGTTGGCTCATGATGAGGTGACAAAATGACAATTACGTTTCGGAATTATGGCAATCCAGGTGATTTTGAACTGGTCAGCCAATTCCTGGTACGGAATTACCTGCCAGACAACCTTGATGGCAACTGGTTGCATCCTGCCTGGGAATATATGCTCAGCCACCCTGGACTGGATGAATCGTCCCTGGGACGGATCGGTATCTGGGAGGCTTCAGGCGAGGTGGTCACCGTCATACACTACGAATAGACACTCGCTGAAGTTTTCTTCGAGATCCATCCCCACTATCAACGGCTAAAACCCGAACTCCTTTCTTTATGACATCCTGGTAATCATCTGAGCATGGTCCCTTGATCAAAATGTTGGGATAAATCCTTTGGTACTCAATTGACAATGAATTCTCGTAAAATTGCGATCCTTCAGGCATTGTTCGTCGTTTTTTTATGGGCGACCTCCTGGGTGTTTATCAAAATCGGGTTACAGGAAATCCCCCCACTGACCTTTGCCGGTATGCGTTATACCCTGGCGCTCCTGTGCCTGGTTCTCTTCCTCCGGTTAACTTCCACCAGGAACCCCTTTCAGGGAATTCCGAAACGGACCTGGTTGCAGCTGGTCGCTTTGGGTGTGTTATTCTATGCCGTTACCCAGGGGGCATCTTTCCTCGCCCTGGATCTGCTCCCCGCTGTGACTGTTAACCTGCTGTGGAGTTTCAGCAGCGTCGCGGTCGCAATTCTGGGTATTGTCTGGTTGTTAGAAAAACCAACCTATCTGCAGTGGCTGGGCATCTTCCTGGCAATTGGCGGGGCAATCCTCTTTTTCTATCCGGCATCCTTTCCTCAAAACTTCCTGCCAGGTCTGATCGCTGCTGGTGTAGGCGTACTTGCAAATGCTGCTTCTTCCATCCTGGGGAGAAACATCAATCGCGAGGGGAACATATCCCCGCTACTGGTAACCGTGATCAGCATGGGCATCGGCGCATTGATCTTGCTTGTAGTCGGACTGGTTATCGAAGGAGTTCCAGTAATCGATATTAAAGGATGGGCTATCATCCTATGGCTTGCGGTGGTCAACACCGCCTTTGCTTTCACCCTTTGGAACCAAACCTTGCGAACCTTGCCCGCGGTAGAATCCAGCATCATCAACGGCACGATGCTGGTTTGGATTCCGGTGCTGGCAGTTCTTTTCCTCGGGGAGAAAGTAAACGCCAGGGAGGTCGTCGCCCTGGTGGTTGTTGGGGTAGGGACCCTGGTTGTTCAGCTTCGCCAGATTCCAGCTAGGACGGACAAATGACTTGCATATCCTTAGCCTTGGAAAAAACCACGCTCCCAATGGCTGCTTTCGCAATAACGCTCGAAAAAATATTCCGCATGCCAGTTGGATGAATTGGACATTGTAAACTGAAGTAAAATTAAATATCCTGAATTTTTACCCCACGGGTCGCTTAGCTGAATACCGACGGGGGTATCAACGCTGAACTCAGCATCGCAATTTTCTGGACCCTGTTTACCCTTCCGTGATGTACCTCTGGTTAGATCAGGATCTAGAAACCGCTGTCGGGCTTCATGTCTGGTGTGACCCGGCTTGGTTCAGGGTGGTTCCTTTAATTAGTGAATCACGGACTATGTTGTTCTTACGAGGTACTGTCCTTATGAAACCAACATTGGACCATCTTCCTACCATTGATGCCCATACTCACCTGGCACCTGGTCACCCTTCCCAGGCCCTTGCTGGTACGAGTCACTTGTTGGCTATGACCCTCAGCCTGCAAGAAGCCGCACAGGTACTTGAACGCGTAGAGCCTCACATCGCCTGGGGCGTCGGCTGCCATCCACGTAAGGCTAGAGCTCAAGCCTCTTTCGACGTAGAAGTATTCCGAAAGCTGATTGAGCGAACCGCAATTGTTGGGGAAATTGGACTGGACACTGGCTCGAGTGTCCCTATTGGACAACAACGCCAAAACTTCCGTAAAGTGCTGGACATGGTCCTTGAAACGCCCAGGTTCACCAGCATTCACAGCTACCGCGCTACTCAGTTGGTCCTGGAAGAACTGTGCCAGCGACCGATTTCAACGCCGGTCCTGCATTGGTGGACGGGAAGCGCCGCAGAAACCTCCCAGGCAGTGGACCTGGGTTGTTATTTTTCGATCCATTCAGCAATTGCCAGGCATTCGAAGTTCCGCACCCGTGTCCCATCTGAACGCATCCTGGTGGAGAGTGACCATGGCTATGGAGACCCTCCTGCTGCAATCCCCTGCCGCATTGAATGGGTGGAGCATCTGATTGCCCAACAACTCCAGGTTGAAGTTGAGGAAGTCCGTCGCCTTGTCTGGCGTAATTTTGCCACGATCATTGTTGTTACCAGGACGCTGCCTTTGCTGCCTGAGTCGTTCCGGCAGGTGCTATCGGGTTTGGATGAACCTTCTTAGGTCATTAAATTCCGTATCTTTCGGTGTAGAAGGTTGTGGTAATCTAAAATATACTCTCCTGTAAAAACAGGGTCTCTGAATGATTTGAGGTAAATATGGCAGAAAAACGGTTCATACCAAGAGAAGTGACCTATAAACCAGTAAAAGAGGAAACCTGGCAGGATATGCAGGCGCTTTTTTCCCAAACTGGGGTGCAGAAAGGTTGCTGGTGCATGTATTGGCGGACGAAACGGAAGGAATTTCACCACAACTATGGTGAAAATAACCGCCTGGCAATGGAACAGGTCATTCAGTCGGGTAGGGTTCCAGGGATCTTAGCCTATCATGATAAGCAACCCATAGGTTGGTGCTCCATCGCGCCCCGAGAGCAATTCCCCGTTTTGGATCGCTCGCACACCTTGAAAAGGGTCGATGACCAACCGGTGTGGTCGATCGTTTGTTTTTTCATCTCACGAACCTACCGGGAGCAGGGTATGTGCCGGGCCCTGATTGATGCTGCAATTGAGTATGCTGCTGCGAATGGTGCCCATGTAATTGAGGCCTACCCACTGGTACCCGAAAGGATGAAAGATCCTACGATCGAGGGGTATATGGGCCTGGTGCCGACCTTTGAAAAGGCTGGTTTCCAGGTCGTGGTCCAGCGCTCGCAGAGAAGACCGGTTATGCGTTATATCGTACCTTAATCCGTATCGTAGTTGTACAGGGATAGGACTATATAGTAATTAAAGGAAATGATTAAATGCTAGAACATCCAAAGAAGGAACCGTTTGGCGATCGAGAGATTAACGAATACTACGAATTGGGATTTGAAGAGGGGCGGCTCTTTCTGAGCCCCGAAGGGGTATTGGAACGGGTCCGCACCATGGAGATCCTTGAGCGCTACCTGCCTGATCCCACGGCGGTGGTGCTGGACGTGGGAGGAGGTCCCGGGGCTTATGCCCTGTGGCTGGCGAGTTTGGGCTACCAGGTGCACCTTATCGACCCGGTCCAACTGCATCTTGACCAGGCAAGGGCAGCATCCACGAAACAGCCCCAGAACCCGATCCACACTTACAGCCTTGGGGATGCCCGTCACCTGGATTACCCAGAGAAGTTTGCTGATGTGGTGCTGCTCTTGGGGCCTTTGTACCACCTCACCGAAAGGGCGGACCGACTGAAGGCTTTGAAGGAAGCCTACCGCTGCCTCAAGCCCGGGGGATGGCTGTTTGCGGTGGGTATCTCCCGCTTTGCGTCCACCTTGTCAGGGCTGGTGGACGGACACTTCCAGGACTTGGACTTCTTCATCATCGCCCGGCAAGATATCCAGGATGGGCAGCATCGCAACCCCACTGGCAAAGAGAGTTATTTCTCCACTGCCTTCTTCCACCATCCCGATGAATTGCAGGAGGAGGTCAACGAGAGCGGATTCACGGTGGAAGCGCTGCTGGCGGTGGAAGGTCCCGCAATCCTGCTGCAAGACCTGCAGGAGCAGTGGCAGGACCCGGTACGGCAGGAGCGGCTGCTGGAGGCGACCCGCTGGTTGGAGGCAGAGCCGGCTGTGCTGGGGGTGACCGGGCACTTGATGGGAGTGGGGGTGAAGATTTTGCAAAGTTACTGAATGGAAAAACATCATTCAGAAACTTTGCTTACGGTAGTTTGGGAAAACCACCAAACTGCATAAGTTTATGAACGGGAGGGGAGCGCGCTGTCGGAGGTGGAGGTATGCTGTTGTTAAGGTATAGGGTTGTGCTTCTATTATAGCATAAAAAGAACAAATGTTCCATATTATGTATGGAAAAGTGACCTAACTTGAGGGCGGATTTGATGGATACACTAAAACGGTGCATTTCAACAATTCGGGTTGTCTGGATTGTCCAGGTCCAAGAGCCAGTTGATCGAGTTTGCAAGAAAATATACCTGGATGGCACGCAGTTCACGTTCATTGAAGATGATGTGTTCGTAATAATTACGTTGCCAGGTTGGGGTTCCGGGAGAATCTAATCATTCGTTGATTCGACGGGAGGAGAATGATTTAAATGCCCGGA
>CAZTJD010000136.1:0-11331 GCA_964613985.1 uncultured Anaerolineales bacterium | reverse complement strand
TTTGTTAGAACCAGGGGACTTGGGCAAAGTGGACCCGCTCGATAATTTAATCATTGATATTCCTGTCTAGGAAAAACAATAATGGTACTTAGCTTACCCTGTTGATAAACCCTGAATTCTACTTTTTCGTAACAAAATAGGAATATACTCTCATGAACGATTATTCCGATCCCATCCAACTTGAAGTCTTCAAGCATCGCTTTGCTTCGATTGCCGAAGAAATGGGTGCGGTTCTACAGAAAGCCAGTTATTCACCGAATATCAAGGAAAGACGTGATTTTTCCTGCGCAGTCTTCAATCCGACAGGAAGAATGGTTGCCCAGGCTGCCCATATACCAGTTCACTTAGGCTCAATGCCCTTATCTGTTAATGCAGCGATCACAAAATTTACTGAGTGTATGAATCCGGGAGATATGATCATCTTGAATGATCCATTTCAAGGGGGTACTCACTTACCTGACATCACCCTGGTATCTCCCATTTTCTTTGCATCACCTGCTGAATACGCTTCCCAACCATTAATTGGTTTTGTCGCCTCTCGTGCCCATCACTCGGATGTTGGCGGTATGACTCCAGGGTCCATGCCAGTGGCGCGAGAAATTTACCAGGAAGGTTTGATCATCCCCCCTATAAAGATCATCGAAAAAGGGATAATTAACCAGGATATCTATAATTTTATCCTGGCAAACGTCCGAACGCCTGTTGAAAGAGCTGGCGATCTATTGGCACAAATTGCTGCTAACCAACGCGGCGGTGACCGGTTAAGGTCATTGACTTCTGAGTTCGGTACTTCCATTGTCCACCATTATATGGAAGAGCTCCTGGAATATACAGAACGTTTGGTTCGGAATTTGCTTGCCAGGCACCCAGACGGCGTTTATGGCTTCGAAGACTATCTGGATAATGATGGTGTGAACGATAGACCCGTACGAATCAAAGCAACGATAGCCATCCAGGGTGATTCTGCCAAGGTGGATTTTACTGGGTCAGCCCCACAGAGAGCAGGTAGCATCAATGCTGTCTATGCCATAACTTTATCTGCAGTCTATTATGTCTTTCGCTGTCTTCTCGGTGTGGATGTCCCCAACAACGACGGCTGCCTGGAACCCATTGAGGTGATCGCACCTATAGGGACTGTCGTCAATGCCCTTCATCCTGCCGCTGTAGCAGGTGGTAATGTAGAGACCTCACAGCGGATTGTGGACGTCCTGCTTGGTGCCCTGGCAGAGGCTTTTCCAGAACGGATCCCTGCAGCAAGCCAGGGAACCATGAATAATCTTACCATCGGAGGCAGTGTCCACGGGAATGCTTTTGCCTATTACGAGACGATTGGTGGCGGCATGGGCGCAATGCCCGGAAAAGACGGCCCTTCAGGTGTCCATTCGCACATGACCAATACGCTCAACACACCCATTGAAGCCCTGGAATATGCTTATCCACTTCGCATAAACCAATATAAATTGCGCCAGGGAACAGGGGGGGCAGGGAAATATCATGGTGGTGATGGGATCCAAAGGGATATCCTCGTCCTGGTGAATGCCCAGGTTAACCTGTTAAGCGATCGAAGAAAGACCAGTCCTTATGGACTTAAAGGTGGAGAGAAAGGTGCTTGTGGTGAAAATATCATTATTCGGGATGGAAAAGAAATCAAAATTCCTGGAAAGGGCTGCTTTGATTTAAAACCTGGCGATATCTTAAGCATTCGCACACCCGGAGGGGGTGGTTACGGGATTAAGGAAGAAGGATAAGACATCATCCTTTTGTTAATTCTTTCCAGGCGCCAAGCCAGGGTTGTCCCATCCGGTGACGCTCTGAAATCTTAACATCCCCGACATAATGAAAAATCTTTGGTGAAAATGCAGCAATCGCATCCCAATTCTTTGATAAAACCAGTGGTCGTAATTCTTTGCCCAAACGTCCAGCCCACTCCCATTCTCTACGAAAACGGTCGGCCTTGATCCAATAATCCCTCTTCTCCCAGGCAGTGGTTGTAACTTCTATGGTATTTTCAATCCCTTCCAGGGCTAACACAATAAACGAAACCAGGTCCAGGGTGCGTGCGTTCGTTTCGGTGGTTCTTGAGAGCTCGCGTAAAGCTAATGCGATTCCTTTTTTTAATCTAGTCCTATCTTTCCCCGGCACATTCGGGTTAATAACTCTTGACAAAATCTTCTCCTTTAGCCTGCGCTTTAATTATCAAAAACCAATTGATTTTACGGTGATTCAACCTTTTCGTCAAATTGATAGTGACCTTTCCAGGATGAATATCTCCTCTATCGTACTGAGTTGCTGGAAACGGTTCTTCCAAGAATTCGAAAGAGTTCCTTCACGCCACGATTGGTCACCCAGGTGACATTTCATCATCGAAAAAAAGTGGAACTATTCATTGACGCAGGTAACCCTCTCGCGTATAATTCCGCTGCTGGGGAAGTGCTGGAATTGGCAGACAGGCATGACTTAGGATCATGTGCTCGTAAGAGCGTGTGGGTTCGACCCCCACCTTCCCTACCAAATGGCCCAGATCCAGGGCGTCAATGAGCGACGCCCTTTTTCTATGTTTTTTCGTGTCTTAATTCTAATATCAATCTAACACTGCCCTTTTCTTTCATTGTTATAATCAATGAATATTGGGCAAATCTGTCCTCAAGGCTTAAAAAGTAAATCTTGCATCAAGAGCCACACAGAAGGACCAAAAAGAAATTGCCATAGCCAGGAAAAACCCCTCTATCGCACAAACGCTGGCCTGGCAATAACCACTAGACCTAATAAGGAAGAAAATCTTGAAGATCGAAAAAGAATTCCGTGATGACCACCAGGTCAAACTGATTGTCGAAATGGATGCTGACCCTTTTGAAAGAGCCAAGCATCGTGCTGCTCGCCAGATTGCCAGAAATGTCAAGATCCCTGGATTTAGGCCTGGAAAAGCACCTTATGGCGTAATCCTTCGAACGGTTGGAGAAAGCCAGGTGGTCGAAAGCGCCCTGGAATTGTTAATAGAAGAACAATATCCGGAGGTCATCAAGCAAGCTGAGATTGAACCTTATGGTCCAGGAAAATTAGAAAATGTCCCCGAACTAGACCCACCGACATTCGAATTCATCATTCCTCTCGACGCAGAGGTGGAATTGGGAGATTACAAGGCAATACGCATCCCTTATGAAATTCCAGAAACAACAGAAGAAGATATCCAGGCTGCACTCGATGAGATTCGTGAAAGAAATGCCACACGCGAGACCGTAGATAGACCCGCTCAGCTTGGTGATACGGTTTTCCTTAGGGTGGGTGGTGTTCGAGCCGACCTAGAAGATGAGCAGGATCCGGTCGTCATTGAAGAACGGTTCTCATCGTCTATCCTTCGCGAAGAAGACCGTGAAGATGAATTCCCATTCTCCGGCTTTTCCAAGCAGTTAATTGGGCTTTCACCCGAGGACAAGAAAACGATTCATCATCATTTTCCGGATGACTACGAACAGGAAGAACTTCAAGGCGCAGAAGTTGATTACACCGTGGTGGTAACGAACATCCAATCCATGACCTTACCAGCTTTAGATGATGCCTTCGCTAAAGAAGTCAGTGATTTCGAAACCCTCGAAGCATGGAAAGCCAGTCTGAAAGATGAACTGCAGGATAAGACTGGCGCAAGCTACGTAGAGGAATACAACAACCAGATCATGGAACAAATTATTGCCGATAGCACACTCAAGTACCCTCCCCAAATGGTTGAAAATGACGCGCGTGAGATGCTCCGAGGACTCGAATATCGCTTATCACAGCAGGGCATGACCAAGGAACTTTACCTGCAAATCCGCGGGATGGACGAAGAAGCGCTTCTGAAAGAAATCATGCCAATGGCAGAAGAACGTCTAAAACGCGCTTTAATACTATTTGAGGTTGCTCAGAAAGAAGGGATCGAAATTGACCAGGAAAAGGTCCAATCTGAAACATATAGAACATTGGATGCCATTTCCAGCCAGATGACGCCCAACGAAGCGAAAAAATTGACGAAGAGTCACTTTATCCCTAATTTAATGACCAATATCACCGTAGATATGACCACTCAAAGGACGATGGACTTCCTACGGGCAAGCGCCAAAGGTGAGTCATGGCCTCCTGAAGTGGAAGGACCCCAGGATGAAGATGGTGAGAATGAAGGGGTAGAAGAAGTCAAAACAGAATATGAAGTTGAAGCGGAGCATGATATATCTGCTACAGAAACTGATATTGTGCATGAAATAACTTCCGAAAACGAACAAGAACCAGAGACAAAAAGTGCTGACCTGAATGAAGAAACTGAAAACAAATCCGCCGAGGTTGAAGCGATGAATGAAAAACCTACAGCACAAGGTTCCAAAACAGATGATGAAGACCATGCTTGATCCTCGATGAGAATCACAACATGTCAAAAACAGGAGAAATTATGAACTTCCAGGATCCACAAACAATCATCCCAACAGTGATTGAGACCTCCCCCAGAGGAGAACGGTATTCCGATCCGTTTTCCATGCTACTCCGTAACAGGATTATCTTTTTAGGGACGCCAATTGACAATATGGTTGCAAATTCAACCGTCGCCCAGATCCTTTACCTGAGCAACGAAGATGCCGAGGCACCCATCACGATGTATATCAACTCACCTGGGGGTACAGTTTATGCAGGACTGGCGATTTATGACACCATGCAGATGGTAAGCAATCCTATCAGCACCGTCGCGGTCGGCGCTACGGCTTCCTTTGGCACGATGCTGCTCACTGCAGGCACAAAAAGTCACCGCTATGCTCTTCCTCATGCAACCATCCATATGCACCAGCCTTTAGGTGGTGTCCAAGGGCAGGCTTCTGACATCGAAATACAAGCCCGAGAAATAATCAGGTTGAAAGAGAGGTTAAACCAACTTCTTGCCTATCACACAGGACAAAGCGTAGAAACCATTGAACAAGACACCAACCGAGATTTCTATATGGACGCTAAAGCAGCAGTGGAATATGGCATCGTGGACCAGGTCCTGGAGCCCCCGGAAAAAGCAAAGTAATCCCTTTTCCTATTTTTACAACAAAGCCGGATTGCATATCTTTGCCATCCGGCTTTTTCGACCAATATATAAATATTTAGTGAGACAGGAGAGATCAAGATAGAGAAAAACCTTATGAGCAAAGTTTCGAAAGTTAACTTGAAAATCCATGGCTTGATCCTGGATATGGATGGGGTGCTTTGGCGTGACTCCTCTCAAATTGGAAATTTAGCTCAGATATTCGAAACGATCAGAAACAAGGGCTACCAGTTTATCATGGTCACAAACAATGCCAGTCGTTCCTCTCAACAGTATGTAGAGAAATTGGCAGGATTTGGGGTTCATATTGACCCATGGCAGGTGATCAGTTCAGCTGTCGCGACAGCGAATTACTTAAGGAATCGATTCCCGGGAGGAGGAAAAGTTTTTACCATCGGCGAAAAATCCCTTTCCGACATTTTGAGTGAGAATGGATTTGATCAAGGCAAAGAAAACCCACTTGCTGTGGTCGTCGCCTTGGATCGCAGCATAAATTATGAAAAATTGACTGAAGCGACATTATTGCTTCGTCGAGGCATCCCCTTTATCGGCACAAACCCTGACCAGAGTTATCCAATACCAGAGGGGCAGGCGCCTGGTGCAGGTGCCCTTTTAGCCGCTTTAGAAGCAGCTTCAGGTGTATCACCAACCATCATCGGCAAACCCAAACCACAAATTTTCATGCTTGCAATGGAACGACTGGGGACATCACCAGAAGAAACCCTGGTCGTCGGAGATCGTTTGGAAACAGATATCCTGGGAGCTCAAAATATAGGTTGTCCATCTGCTCTGGTATTGACAGGAGTATCTACTTACCAGGAATATAAGAAATGGAGTCCTCCACCAGATATGGTCGTCGATGATCTGAGTCATCTGATAAAATCATTACCCAAGGTTATCTCTTAATGGACTCTTATTCTATGGGAAAGCCAGGAATCTTCATACATTGCTGGGAAATTACGATAAGCTGATATACACCTATCCATACCAAACCCATTTCTCTCCGATTCCCCACTAAACATGGAAACGAATCTCATGCAAATACCACTTATATATGATTTAAATTACCTTGAGTTAGGGAAGATTCTCAATTCATGGGGAGAACCAACCTATCGTACAGACCAGATCTGGAGTGGGATTTACCAACAGTTTTGGGAGAATGAGGATGAATTCTCTACGCTTCCAAAGAGTCTACGCGGGAAATTATTCGATCATTTTTCATTTCGCCACTTAGAACCAATCACGACTTCAAATTCAATCGATGGCGAGACCCAAAAAACGCTATTTCAACTTCCGGATGATCACCCTGTTGAAACCGTTCGGATGCGTTATGAGAAACGACGTACTCTCTGTGTTTCTACCCAATCAGGCTGCGCCATGGGGTGCGTGTTTTGTGCTACAGGGCAGATGGGTTTTTATCGCAACCTGAGTAGCGGTGAGATCATAGAACAGGTTCTATATTATGCCAGATCACTAAATAAACTTGACCAACAGGTAACGAATATTGTCTTCATGGGGATGGGAGAACCTATGCATAACTATAACAACGTGATAGCTGCGATCGACTGCTTAAAAGATTCGAGGGGGATGAAACTTGGTGCGAGAAGGTTTACCATTTCAACCGTCGGTCTTGTTCCGGGAATCATGAGATTGTCGAAAGATAGACGACAGGAAAATCTTGCATTATCCTTGCATGCAGCTGATAATGCCTTAAGAACCTCCTTACTTCCTATAAATAAGAAATATCCCATCGAGATGTTAATGTCCGCTTTACATGAATACACCTCAATTAGCAGGAGAAGGGTCACCATTGAATGGGCATTAATTCGAGGGGAAAATGATACACCGGAACAAGCATACCAGTTAGCATCACTGCTTAAGGGATTGCTCGTGCATGTAAACGTAATTCCCTTAAATCCGACGCAAGGATTCAGGAGAGAAGCAACAACCCGTAAAAAAAGTTTGGAATTTAAAACGATTTTAGAACGAAATGGCATCCCTTGCACGGTACGATTACGCCGGGGAATCGATATTCAGGCGGGATGTGGTCAGTTAGCAGCCAGATCCAAATAAAATCAAAAAATAAGGATATTAAACCCATATATTGGGGGAATTTCATGCTACAATGCAAATCACAGTAAAAGAACTTAAATAAATCAGCCCCGGGCTGGTAGTTTTTGTTCCTTGGATCTTTCATCAACAAACCAACAGCCGGGAGCTTTTAGATCCCGTGACGATCAAACGGATGAAAGGAGACTCGAATGCCAGATCAAGTCATTCGCCTGCTTTATCCCCCTCACCTCTTGGATGTTCCTGTTATTAACCAATTAATCAGACGTTTCAACTTGACATTTAATATCATCAGAGCTGAGGTTACCCCGGATTATGGCTGGGTTGATCTACAAATCACGGGAAGCTCCGATGCGATCGAAAATGCTATCACTTGGTTAACCGGACAGGGGATTGAAGTACAGGCGCTGGCTCAATAAAGAGTTTCCAGGTTGAAAATGGAATAATTCTTAACGAAGGATGGATTGAAACAATATAATCTATCGGAATGTTTCCTATTCTTCCTGGAAGAGAAACCAGAGCGCTTAAATACAATAAAAATCAATCATAAAGAAAGGTTTCTGCGATACATTTCCATATCGCAAAACCCCAGATAATGCAGGTAAAGATCATCTCTGCTTTGCCTGCCTGATCCCTATTTCCTTTTCTGGAAATAAAACAGAAAAATCGAAACAATTTCTTCCATCATTTTTTACAGAAATTTTTGAAGATATAATCAATATGTAGCGTTGCCGATCCTCAAGATAAAACATCAAGGGATAACATCATGACCAGTATAAAAAAGAATATGAAAATGAGTGAGAAAATTCGCCTTATGCTAGAAGGGGGGAATATTCTAAAGGCTAAAAACCGATTTCTTGAGTTGCGACCTGCAGATCAGGCAGAAGTGTTTAATCAGCTCGATGATGTAAATCAAGATTTACTCCTAAAGCACCTTGATATCCCTTCAACGGCAGACCTTTTCGATGAACTTGAGGATGGGGATACGCTAGAAGCGGCAGAAAGCTTACCCATTGAACGCCTGGCAGATATTCTCGATGAAATGGATCCTGATGAGGCCGCAGACCTCTTAGGAGACCTGCCACCGCAACAAGCGGAAGAAGCCTTAGCCCAGATGGAGGATACTGAGGATGTTCTCCCATTGCTTGGGTACCCGGATGAAACTGCTGGTGGTCGAATGACGACAGCCTATGTAGGTCTGAGACCGCATACGACCGCAGAAGGTGCAATCCAATTTCTCCGCGATGTTGGGATTGATAATGATGTACCTTATTATCTCTTCGTCGTCGATCGAAATAAAAGGCTGGTAGGAGTAACCGGACTGAGGGAACTAGTCATTGCCAGTCCTCAAATCACGATGGACAAGATCATGGATACGGATGTGATTTCTATCCCTGTCGTGGCAGACCAGGAAGAAGCTGCCCGGGTCATGACAAGGTATAACCTCTCTGCACTACCAGTCGTTAACAATGAAAACCAGTTGATGGGAGTCATTTCCCATGATGATATCCTTGATGTAATTGAAGATGAGGCAACGGAGGACATTTACCGGCTCTCTAACCTGAGTGATGCAGACCTGGACCCTGAAAGCACAACACGTCAGCAACTAAAAGGTCGCCTGCCATGGCTCATCCTCAACAGCATAACCTCGCTTATCGCAGCCTGGGTAATCAGCAATTTTGGCGATTTATATATCCAGGTCGCAATGCTGGCATTTTTTCAATCAGTGGTGGCCGGTCTTGGGGGAAGCGCTGCCAGCCAGGATGTGGTCATGATTGTGCGCGCTTTAGCCCTTGAAAAAATCAATACCAGACAAGCCTTACCGATCCTCTTTCGCCAGGTTTGGGTCGGCCTCCTTCAAGGGGTAATCCTTGGTGCAATGGTCGGTATCGGGGTTGGTTTTTGGCAGGGAAATCCATTTTTGGGATTGGTATTGGGCCTTGCTTTGATGGGTAACATGATCGTCGCAGCAACCGTCGGCACATTAATCCCGTTATTATTACAATCCCTGAAGCAAGACCCGGCTTTATCCTCCTCCGTATTGGTCACTGCGGCTACGGATGCCCTGGGTTTCCTGATATACCTGAGCCTGGCAAGTGCCTTTTTGCCGTATATCCAGCGATACCTCAACTTCTGAAGGTGCCAAGGATGCGGAATATTTTCCGGCGGTGCTTATACCGGATTTTGCGGCTCTTCTTTACCCAGCTTTACAACCGCTATGCCTGGAGCTATGACCCGGTTGCCTGGGGTGTCTCACTAGGCAACTGGCTGAACTGGGTCTCATGCGTTGTTGAAGAATTACCAGGACCGGAGGTTTTGGAGTTAGGCCACGGACCTGGTCACCTACAAACCATGCTCACCAGGAAAGGTGTTCATATCACAGGCATCGATCTGAGTCTTCAAATGGGTAGAATCGCTGCCAGGAAACTCCGCCGGTTGAACATGGATTTTCGCCTGGTTCGCTGCGAAGCCCAGCGATTACCTTTTAGAGATGGGACTTTCCACCAGGTGGCGGCAACATTCCCATCAGAATATATCTACGATGCCCATACCTTAGAAGAAAGCCAGCGCGTCCTCTTTCCCGGTGGCAAGCTTGTGGTATTACCGGTTGCATGGATCACTGGTGAAAATTGGCTGGAACGCCTGGCTGCCTGGTTATTCAAAATCACGGGTCAAGCGCCCACTGCAGACAGTAAGATGATGAAACCTTTCAAAGATGCTAGTTTTTCAATTCAACTTAAACGGATTAAAGGGGACAATTGGGAAGTTTTAATCATTATTGCCGAAAAACCTCTTGTCCCAACTCGGCAAAATTAAGATAAAATTCTACCTATGGAAGTTCAAATTGCCGTATCGAAAGCAAAAAAATATGCCTCATCAACCAGTGGTGATACAGTTGAGGTTATTGAGCGTCCCAATGGAGGCTTATCAATTGTCATGGCTGATGGTCAAAGTTCGGGTCGTGGAGCGAAATGGGTATCCTCCTTTGTGGTTCGCAAGGTGATCTCATTACTGGCAGAAGGAGTTCGAGATGGCGCTGCTGCCCGCGCCGCTTCCGACGCCCTCTTTACTGAAAAGGCTGGAAAGGTCTCGGCAACTTTGAATATCTTATCCGTAGACATGTCGACCCGGACGCTGGTGATCACCCGCAACAACCCCGCACCAGTCTTGCTGGCGCTTGATGAGGATATCAAATTACTAGATAAGTCCAGTGTTCCTGTGGGCATTTATCGTGACACCCGTCCTTTAATCACCGAACTACCTTTACAAACCGGGATGACCGTGGTTGTGTTCACCGACGGAATTGTTCATGCAGGCTCGCGTGATGGGCGCGTTATGGAAGCAGACACCTGTTTACAATCGATCTTGGAAGATGGTGATCCTACAGCTCAAGAAATTACGGATAGTCTGTTAGAACATGCAATCAAGTTAGATCAGGGGCGACCGGTGGACGATACCAGCGTAATCGCATTGAGGGTAACACCGCGAATCAGCGAGAATATGGTCCGCAGGATGGTGGTCAGTCTTCCTATTGGGCTATGATCCGTATCATGGAAGATTCCGTCCGGGTGGAAAATGACATCATGCCCAGACCAAAAAATGAAAAATAAATGGACCAAAAGATCCTGATTGGCGTGGTGGGCCCTTGCGGTACCGGGAAATCAGAACTGGTAACTCGGTTGAAGGAATATGGTTACAGGGTTTGCCATATCGCCCAGGAACACTCATTTGCGCCTAAAATGTGGCGGGCGATCAGCAATCCAGATATCCTGGTCTACCTCCATGTTTCTTACCCAGAAACCCTAAAGAGAAAAAATTTCGATTGGTCCCAAGAAGAGTATGAGCAACAGCTTTACCGCCTACGCCATGCCCGGGCAAATGCCGATATTGTTATTGACACAGACCCCCTCACACCAGAAGAAGTATTCCAGGCGATTATCACTGCTATTGAAAATAATTGAAATGTAGAATCATTTCAGTCCCTTCTTCTTCTATGACACAATTAAATTTCTAAGCAGCAAATTGAAGCATCTTCTTGCATATGGGAAGTTTCTCTTCACAACCACAACTCAGCTAACCCGAATGCTTAAGGAATGAACGGAAGCCCTTTCATGTTTTTAATTAACCTTGTACTATGTCAAAAATGAATATTAAATTTGTCATTCTGATGGAGCGCTTTTTGCGACTGAAGAATCTCTGGTAACAACGCTGAG
>CAZTJD010000135.1:0-11508 GCA_964613985.1 uncultured Anaerolineales bacterium | reverse complement strand
GGTTCCTTATAAGACAGTCCTTCTGGTATGCCAGCGTGCGAAGAAACTGGATGCAATCAGCCGCAGCTTCATGAACAAAATGGACGACGTGCTTGTACTCCACCTAGGTTGTGGTTTGGATGGAAGATTCTGGCGCGTTGATGATGGTAAGGTAATCTGGTATGACCTGGATAGGCCAGTGGTCATTGATCTGCGGCAGCGATTCTTCCCGGCTCATGAACGCTATCATCTGGTTGCATCCTCGGTAACAAATTTTGAGTGGATGAGTAGGATCGAAATAACAAATCGACCTGTATTGGTGGTTGCAGAAGGGTTACTGATGTACATGAACGAGGCGGAGGTCAGGAAACTGGTACTCAAGTTGCGGGAGGCGTTTCCAGGTTGCCGTTTGATCGCAGATGTTTTCAGCAGGTTGACAGCGCGTTCAGCTACCCGACATCGTTCGCTCAAGCATACGGGTGCCGCCCTTGGTTGGGGTTTGGATGATCCCCAAGAAGTAGAGACCTGGGCACGGGGTATCAGACTCGTAGAAGAGTGGTTTTTTACCCAAGACCCTGAGCTGGGCCTGCTAAATCCAGGTTACAGGCTGGCTTATAAGTTGGCTGGAACGCTCAAGATAGTTCGACGTGCGCATCGGATCGTTTATTACCAGTTGTGAAGACAATGCTTTCCAAGAATTGTTTTACAAAATATGATTGATATCGGAGATTAGAAATTGGAGATTGATAATTTATGAATGAAGAATGGTGATTAGAGACCACATTAATATAAAAACCTCCTGGTGACGACGCTCTGCGTCGTTACCGGTTTCACCCACTCGGCGGTAGAAACCGGGGAGTCCTAAGTTAGAGAATTTTTAGATATTCAAGACCTTTGTAACTGAAGAATCTGCCATCACGCTGGAAGATAACCGTCTATCTTTTCAACCCTCTCGAGAGAGTCATTCTGAAGGAGTGGTTTTTGCGACTGAAGAATCTCCCATCTCTGAAATGAGAGATACTTCACTTCTTTTTTAAAACAAATGGGTTTGGGAAGAAATGCTTCACTTCGAAACACTACTTTTAATATAATCATCTAAGGGACAAATATTATTAGACCATGATTACTGGAGAATGTGATTTTGTGCTTCTCCTATTCGGAACGAACAACTGGAGGCGAGAAAAATGGATGATAAATTGGATTATTCCCGTTATTTCTGGCAGGGCGATAAAGTGAGGCTGCGCCCGTTGAGTATGGAGGACGCAGAGCAGGGTTTCATAGAGTCCTTGGACAGCCCCTCCAGGCAGGCACTCCAACTCGGGGTGGAGTTGCCAACCTCGGTGGAGTTGCAAAAGGCTGCCTTAGAGAACTATGTCGGTTGTAAAGACTTTGACGGAGTGATCGTATTCGCCATCGAGACCCTGAATGGTGATTATGTAGGTGCGATCTCTTACCACAGCCGAAGCAAGAAGAATGGTACCTTTAGTTTCGGGATTTCCATCGGTCGCAAACATCGGGGCAACGGATACTCAGCAGATGCAGTTCGGATTCTACTGCGCTATGGGTTTCTGGAGCGGCGTTATCAGAAATGCAATTCTGCCTGTGTAGATAACAATACTGCCTCCATTCGTCTGCACAAGAAGTTGGGGTTCCTGGAAGAAGGAAGACGCCGAAGACAGTTTTTCTTGAATGGAGAATTCCGTGATGATATCTTATTTGGGTTGACGCGGGAGGAGTTTGATTCTCAATAAGGAGGACCACAAAGAATCATTATTGAATGTAATCATTTATTGTGATTTACCAATATAATGTGAGGTTGTTAAGTGATTTACAAATTATTAATAATTCGTTTTTTGGGTAGATGATTTTAGGATCCAAGATTGAATTAAGGGATAGTCCGATATTCAAAGTCTTTGATTTTCAAATGCAAATATTCTATTCTTTGGGATGAGTTAACATTAATGGGAGGATATTGTGGTATAAATTAAATTTGAAGTGTAAATAATGTAATCATCACTTATTACTCCATGAGCACCAACAAAATATTCATCAGCTACCGCCGAGTGGATAGCCCTTATGCAGCACGATTATTGTTTGACCGCCTGAGTATGCGGTTCGGCGAAGAAAACATCTTCATGGATGTAGAAGGCCTTGACCCTGGAGCGGATTTCTTCAAGATCATCGAACACACTGTCCGTTCCTGTGATGTCTTGATCGCAATGATCGGCAAAGATTGGTTGAATGTCACAGACGAAAGGGGGCGTAGGAGGTTGGACCATCCAGATGATTTTGTTCGTAAGGAAATTGCCACCGCCCTTGAGGGTGGTATACATGTGATACCCATTCTTGTTGAGGGGGCGAGTATGCCAACGGAAGAGGATTTACCTTATCCTCTCAAGAAACTATCTCATTTGAACGCCCTTGAGATCCGTCACGAACGGTTCAATGCAGATGCAGACCGTCTTGCACGAGGAATTGAAAAGTACTTCCAAGAGGAGGCTGAAGTACAAAAAGAGAAGGAAGCTGAATTAGCTGCTAAATTGCAGGAAACTGTTGAAGAAACAGAAAAAGAAGAAGCTGAACGAAGAAGGAAAATCATGGAGCTTCTGAGGCAAGCGGAGAGAGCACGTCAATTTGAAGATTGGCAAACAGCCCGAGAAAAATTCCGAGAAGTACTAAAACTCGATCCATCTTCTTATGAAGGCCAAAATGGCTTGATAAATGCGCAACACGCGCATCAATTAGCACAGATGTATGGACAAGCATTAATTTATCTTGATACCGGTCAACCTACACAAGCTTTAGAATACTTGAAGAAAATTCAAGGGATTGATAATTATTACAAAGACGTAAATGAATGGATAAACAAAATTGAATCTGAAATTGGAGTTCAAAGATCAAATTTTACTTCCCAACATCAAGTAAAAAACACCAAAACATTGCAGACGCGTAATGTTTTCACATTGGTTCAAAGAATACCTTTATGGAATTGATTTATTGTTATAACTCTACTTGGTCTAATGATATTTTTGATTCAAGAATATTGGATAATTATTCCAAGTTCTACGATATCCGACGGGCTTTTTCAATGGTACTATTATGGGTTGAATGGTATTGGCGGATGGTTATTATTTTTTCTAGTTTCATTAACCGTTCTAATCTGGTTAACTTATTACAGTGGTTCTAAGAGACTTTCTGCAATATGGTGGCGAGTAGGTTTAGTGTTATTTAACCTAATGATTACGCCAAGTCTATTCTTTCGCTTTACTGTTTCCCCTATTGATTTTGACATCTACCATATTTTAAAGGCATATGAGGGAGTAACATGTCCAGAAAATATTTTTCGGCAATTATATCCTCACATTGTATTTTTAGATTGCCTTGAACTATCCAAGCATATAGCTCCAATGACACAATTTGGAGAAATCATCTTCTACCTGGGACTTTTGGGAGGGATTTCTTCGTTATTATTTGGAATCAGTTATTGGATTAGCATTTCTTCTGAAAACCCCAAATATCTTTTATAAAATGTAAAATCCGCAATCTTAATACCTACTCACACTATCACACGAGTTTACATTGGTTAATTCACAAATCCTAACAAGTTTAATCGCTTTATGTGCTCTTATAAAAAATCTAATTCTAAAATTCTGTAAATAAGAATTCCAAGGATTTGTTTTAAGAAATATACACCTAAATAGTAATTACTCATGCTAAAGGAGCCCATCGTTCATGTAGGTGTTCTATTTCTTCTGTAATTGTAAATCTACCCAAAAGGAGTATATTCGTTTTCCGAACCATTGAGTTATGCAATTTCATGGAGGTATTTATGATAAGTTCAATAAATGGGAATAAATTCGATCCTAAACAAATCAGGCATGAAACCATAAAGAGGATTTTCCTGACTGGATTGATCTCTTTATTAATTTTTTGCATTTCTTTAGTTCTCATTTTCTCCTTATTTCCCTTTACAACATCTTTCCCTGCTATAAAAGAATTGACTGAGACCGCTGAGGTAGTTAGTTGGGTCAGTCTTGAAGGCGTAGCGAGTGCTCTTTCTTTATCCTTAATCATTGCTGGATTGGCTTTTGCTTTTATTGAACATTTTCCACGAGCAATTCAACAAAGGCGGGAAGGTGCGGTTGCATGTTTTGAAATTTATAAAGAGGTTTATGACCGCCTAACCGATCCTGAAGCTTTGGTAACCCGGAGATGGATCATCACGAATATCAAAACACCCGAAGAAATGGGAAGTGATAAACAATCATGGCTGGAACACTGTCGCCATCAGCTGAACGATAGGCCTGAAAATTGGAATCATGAAAGATCACCCGGGAAGATATATTTAAAAAGAATCCTAAATCTGTTTGATTTTATTGGTTTTGTCGCCCGATATTATTGGAATATGGATGATGACCTGGTTGAATGGATGAGCCCCTCAGTCGCCAAAGTTTGGGAAAGAATATCTCTGTACGTAGAGGATGAAGCTGAAAGGCGGAATGAACCGGATTTCTATGACACGGCCCGGGAGTTTGGAAATCATTGTGTTCAATGGCGAAGAGCTCATTACCAGGATTCGGTAATCATCCCTGACGGGACATAATTGGACCTCGTGATTAACAATAAACAAGGCATCTTGGTATTCTTCCTTGAATTCTTTCAATCTATATTGATTATCTTCAAATCGAATGATTTTCTTTTCAAAAAGGCTGATAAAAGATAACATATGAATCCACTTAACAATATCAAGAATTGTGTCTGATTTAACTTTTGTTTCTAATCTACAATTGGTAAAGGGAAATAAGTACAGTCCTAATATTTTAAAAAAACAAACCCAGTGGATCAAGTGTGTCGATTTATTTGTTGACAATTTCTTGTTCTATTTTTTCTTCAAGTAACTACCTATAAAATTGCCTTCAAAAAAGAGATATTCGATCAACTTTTCGGGGAATATAATTTGGTAATAAATTACCCAATAGGCAGATTTGAAAAAAATCACAGCCAGCGTAATTTTTCCTCTGGTTGAGATAATTACATATCTAAGATTTGCGAAAAAAATCCATATTAAATCATCCTTAAGAGTGTTTCTTTCCATGACCTAAACCATTATATTGAAATCGATATCCAAAAGGACGCGATTCACCCGAAAAAGGTATAAAGTCATGTTAATTCGAAAACTAGATTTAACTCAATTTCCTCTCATTTTCCTGGCATGGATTCTATCGGCATCTGTATCCTTATTGATGCCTTCATCTTCGTCAGTTGTCGAGGCGATTCCGAATCCAGAAAGACCGAACGCGCCCCAGAATCTGGTCGATAAGGCTATGGTGATTCCCAGCTCCGGAAATAGTCAACAATGCAATGGAGAAGGATACACAGGTTGTAGCGTGTTTACCATTTCCAAGGGCGACCGTGTGTTCTTTGCCGGGAACGATGACTATATTAACCCGGACAGCTATTATTGGGTGGACCCGGGTGGTGGGAAGCGGTATGGCGTCATCTGGGTTGGCACTCGTGATAATGTGCAGCAAGGGGTCAATGAAAAAGGTCTGGCGTATGATGCCAACGGTCTGCCATGGATCGATGTCAACCCGCACCTGGAAAGACCTGCAGTCATCGGGGACTATACCATTTATCCGGTGAAAATTATGCATGAGTGCGCCACTGTCGAGGAAGTGATCGATTGGGTGAACACACACCGCTGGCATTCCTACATGCACGACCAGATGCAATTTGCAGATGCTACCGGGGACGCCGTGATCATCAGTGCCGGGATTGATGGCGAGGTAGCCTTTACCCGAAAGCCAGAAGGGGATAGCTACCTGGTCTCAACTAACTTCAATGTCGCCAACCCAAGCAATGGTTATGGCTATCCCTGCCCGCGTTATGAAACAGCAACAGAAAATCTTGAAAGTTTGCTCGACCAGGAAGATGAATTGACCTTTCAGGATGCGGCGAATGTTTTGGATGCTGTTCATGAGGAAGGTGCCGCCAGCTGGACGATTGAATCCATGGTCGCTGACCTGCCGAACGGAATCGTCTATTTGTACTATTTCCACCAGTTCGACAAACCGGTTGTTTTGAATGTTGCGGAAGAGTTAGCTAATCTTCGCACTGGGGTTCCTTTGAGCAAGCTGTTCCCTGAAGATGTGCAGCAGGAAGCAAGACGGCGGTACCAGGCTATCCTGACCAGAAGAGACCACAACCAGGTGATCGGGAAAGTCTGGCTTGGGTTGGTCCTTGCCAGCCTTGTGGTGTTGTTGGTCGGTTTGTGGTTGACACGCCGGGGATGGTTTTTTTGGATCTCTGTGGTTCTTATCCTCGGTCCGTTAGGGCTGTTGATGTGGTTCGTTACAGGTCGAAAACAGACATCTAATATCTGGAAACGTGCCCTCCTTGAGGCAACAGGGGATATCGTCCCGTCGGTTATCGCATTTATGCTTTTTATTTCTTTGGGAATCAGGTCTACGACTGTACAATCCTCCCAGGGTATTCAAATTCTGCTCATCATTGGACTACCACTGGTCCTTGGGTGGGGCGTTTTCCGAGTTCCTTTACTCTTGATTTCAAAGCAGAGCGGAAAAATCATCTCTGTTATTCGACAACTTTTGCATAGCTGGGTCGTCGCCAACCTTGGGATGGCAGGCATTTTTGCCCTTGCCCTCCCGTTGGTCAATAAGTCCCTGCAAATGGAGACACCACGCTGGACTGTTTTTGCCTGGTGGTCATACGTTGTTTTGGGTTCAGTAATCGCATTACTCCTGCTGATGCTGTATGAGACCTGGCAGGTACACCGTGGCTACAAGTTCTGGACAGTTTTTGCCTGGGGAGAGGGACAACCTTCCTTGATATCGTGGAAAAGGCTGTGGTGGTGGGTCCTGATCAGCCCGATTGTGTTTATCGGAGGAATTGTCGCCTACCAATATATCCAGTAACTATGATCAGGCTGATATTGAGATAATTGCGGAGGTTAATGATGGGTAAAATTTGGAAATATTTTCTTAACAATATAAACGCTGCTGAAACTGGCACAGGAAGCTTGGACATCTAATCTATATTCATAAAGGACTGGAATTTCGACAGGATGGGAAGGGATGAATCAATAGTGATTATTATGGAAAAGGATTGCATGAACTAATTTTGGGACACAGCAGTACTATTATAAAGAATAAGTAATTTATTCTTCCGTGGTTTGTGGAAATGACAACATCACCTCAATATGTATACCTGGATTGCCGGATCGGGGTATCCAAAATTTCTCTTTTTGACGATATAGGGTTTCCCGATCCCCATCGTATCAGGTAAATCTCAATGGTGATCATTGGATGGTGAATCACAAAAAGCAACCTTTAATGAATAGTGATAGAAAAGGTACAAAAAATCATTGAAAGGCGGCATTTAGAAGAACGAACGATAAAAAGGAGAACATATGAACAGCCAATTTGTTTATATCCTAATAGGAATTGTGGTTCTTATCATCATTGCCTTGCTGGTATTGATCTTTGGAAAGCAGAAAAAGGAAAAACCATTCACCATTCTCGCCAGCCTGGCTTTTGCCTTTGTCCTGGCAGGCCTCCTCTTCGGGGAGGAGCGTTGGCTTGGTTACGGCTTGATGGGTATCGGTGTGATCCTGGCAGTGATTGATATTGTCATGAAAGCGAGAAGATCTAAATAAATTGGAGTTGAGTTTTAAGTTCTTTTTCAATATACTCGAAGGTTTTCTTGCATTTCACGATAACCGTGTTGTTTTCCGGGCAACGGTGGATTTTGTATCTCGTGGTTCCGAAGACCTGGGTTTTAAGGCCATTCTATAAAGAATTGCAAGGTATTTTAAATTGGCGATAATCTTTATCGTGAGAGAAAAATTTAAGTCTTTTGGTCAAAGTGTATGAAGCCCTATCATAAACTAACTCGGTTGGGACAATTGCGTCGAATTAGAAAATTAGCAGAATCCGCCTTGGGTGCTTATGGCATGGAGCAGGCGAAGATCACTTTTCTGCGCCACTTTGCCAACACAACTTATCGGGTGGATTTACCCAACAGTACTCCACACCAGATGCCGACCAGTCCTTATCTCCCCAACCGCTACCTGCTGCGGGTGCTGGTAACTAACCATTGGGAATATGCCCAAGGGGAAATGACCTGGTTGGCAGCATTAAGCAAGGAGGGGGGCCTACCTGTCCCAACTCCCGTTCCCAACCTGGATGGCGAGCTGTTGACCAGGGTAAAGACGCCTGGGATGCCTGAGGGACGGCTTGTCTCTTTGATGCGCTGGATCGATGGTCGAAAACCCGCCAGGGTCTCTCAACTTCGTCATTTTCATTCTTGGGGAAGGACGGTTGGTCGTTTGCATGCCTTTGCTGCTTACTGGCAACCCCCAACCGGATTCGAGCGATACATTTGGGACTGGGAAGGCTTGCTAGGGAAACGTTATTTAGGGAATGAGGTGAATCAGTTGGTGCCAATGATGCCAGAAAACCTCCAGGACCCCTTCATGCGTGTATCAGGAGAAGTGCAAACCATTATGGGATCCCTCGGTAAAGGGCCAGATGTTTATGGCATGGTGCATGGGGACATGTATCCTGATAATATTCTATTAAAGGGAGGAGATTTGCGAGTAATTGATTTCGAAGATTGTGGTTTTGGCTACTGGTTATGGGACATTGCCATCGCCCTGGAAAGAAATCCCTGGACGGAGCAATGGTACCAGCAGCGAGATGCTTTTCTGGAAGGATATGCCCAATTCCACCCTCTATCGGATTCGCAGCTAAAGCACCTTGATCTATTCGTTGCCACAAATTTTGCTACGGTCATCTTGTGGGCTTCCCAGTTTATCTTGGATGAACCAGGGAGACGCACTGAGTTTGAATCCTGGCGCAATGAAAATGGTTGTAACCTTCTGCGATATTTTGAACTAAGGAAATAACAAAGGATGAATAATGGTAAAGATGAACCGCTGTTACTTGATAACCCTGGGCATGGTGATGGGGGGATTATTGGGTCCAGCCCTGGTGATTCTGGCAATACAAGCCATGACACCGGTGACGATATTTATCCTTTCGGGAAGTTTATTCCTTGAAAGTTCACGTCTTGTGTCTTTATTATATATGCAGAAAGGTTTTTACTACCCAGTGTGGCTGATGGATAGATAATGAAATTTCCTTTGCGTGTTACTCCCCCTCTACAATCGGCAGATACAGATCAAAAACATAATCTTCTATCGGTCCTCCAGAACCTTCTAGCAGGTGCTCCAACCACTGATGATTGCCATGGTGGTATTTACTGGCTTGCTGCCATTGGACGAGCTGCCCCCAAACCTCACCAATGTACTTTAAATCCTTGAAGCGAGTAACTGCATATAATCCTCCTTGAAAATCAACGATACGGAGGTCGCCCTCCGGCTGAACCTTTTCATCCATGGGAAGCCAGATTTCATAACCGTAGTTAGGACTGCCTTTGGAGGGATTCGGGTTGTTGAAGCCATAGGTATCGGGAAATATACCTCCCTTGTCCAGGTTATGCTTCTGTACAAAGTCAAAGATCTTCTTCGCGGCAATGTTTTCTGGTTCTTTACCAAACCCGTAAGCAGAGATCATCCGCATGGGTTCTAATTGAACGATTCTTACCTCAATTTTGGACATGGGTATTCTCCTTTTTGTTGTTTTTTATCCAGTATGTCGACATATCTAGCTGGTATCCTGATTATAGGATAGATATATGCCATCCTCTGTCATGTATTCCTGGTCAAATGGATCAAAAGAAGGAGGTAATGGTATCAAAGGAGCTGGATTGTGAGAGCTGATCGATTACTTTCTATGTTGATGATCCTTCAGAGCCGCGGTAAGGTAACCGCCCGGAAACTGGCAACTGAACTCGAAGTCTCGGTCAGGACTGTGCACCGCGATGTCATCAGCTTGAGTACGGCAGGTGTGCCAGTTTACACGATAAGAGGGCCTGGGGGAGGCATTGCGCTGGTCGAAAAGTATCGCTCCAACCTGACAGGCTTGACGAAGGATGAGGTGCGCGCCCTCTTCATGATGAGCGTTCCCCCGGCACTAACCGAATTGGGACTTGATCAGGAACTCCGTGCTGCCTTGCTCAAGCTTGCAGCAGGATTACCCTCCACGCTGCGAGGTGACGAGCAGGAGGTCCGCCAACGCATTCATATTGATCCGGCTCCTTGGGAAAGCCGACCGGTTTTGGAAGATGTTTCTCTTCTGATGACTCTCCAGAAGGCATTGTGGGAATCCCAGGCACTGGATATCCACTACCGTTCCTGGATGAGACCCGATTTGGACCCGATAAAGACAAGGTACCATCCTTATGGTTTGGTTTCGAAAGGTGGGAGATGGTACCTGGTTGGTAGACGAGTTGACCACATCGCTGTGGTTCGGGTTGACATGATCGTGGAGGTTAACCACGTTGGAAATGTGTTTGATCGCCCGGATGATTTCAACCTGGTTGGTTTCTGGAAGAAATACTGCCAGGCTCAGAGTAAGAATCGCCACAAATACCGAGTGCTTGCACTCGTGGAGCAAGGATTGCTGCCGTTGTTCCCCTGGTATTTGGGGGACGAGGGTTCGTTTATTTTGGTTGAGGCTAAAACGATTGATCCCCCCGGCAGTGTGAGGGTAGAAATCCTTTTTGAGTACTTTGAACAAGCATTAAAGTCAATCTTGGCGATGGGTCGGGCAATTGAAATCATTGAACCCCTGGCGTTGAGGTATTCGGTAAGGGATTATGCACAACAAATCCTGTCGGTATACCATTGATATAATTTTCAAGGCAGGCGAAATGTAAAATTGGTTCCTGCTGAAAATGGAGACCCGAATTATTTAACAGTTCACGGACAAAACAAAAATAAATCTTGATGATGGCATGATATGGCTAAGGAGGAAAAGGTCATGGATATACAGTCTGCAAAAGACCAAATTGATAGTATCTTCGATCGCTATCAGAAACCAGGATCTCCAGGTTGTGCACTTGCAGTCGTGAAAGACCAGGAGGTGATCAGCAAGCAAGGATATGGGTCGGCGAATATAGAGCTAAATGTCACTAATCAACCCTCAACGGTTTTTAACATTGGGTCAATGGCAAAGCAGTTTACGGCTTTCACTATTGCGTTATTAGAAAGTGAGGGTAAGCTTTCATTCGATGATGATATCCGTAAATATCTGCCTGATTTACCTGGTTTCGGTACAACCATCACGATTGAACATCTAATACACCACGCCAGCGGGTTGCGCAACACCTTCCCGGAGCTGTTGGCATTGGCTGAATGGCGCGATACCGACACGACCACTACGAAAGATGTGCTATGGTTATTGGAATCGCAGCGTGAGTTGAACTTCAACCCTGGCGATGAATACCAGTATTCCAATTCTAATTACATCCTGCTGGCAACAATCTGCGAACGGGTAAGTGGTGAGATCTTTGCTGATTTCTGTAGAAGGCGCATTTTTGAGCCATTAAACATGTCCCGTTCGACCGTTAATGATTCCATTTTTAAACTTATAACAGGACGGGCTC
>CAZTJD010000134.1:0-11755 GCA_964613985.1 uncultured Anaerolineales bacterium | reverse complement strand
CAACTTGGTTCGTATGTCATTCCTGATATTCGCTTATCGAATAGACGACGACTAGATACCAGACTCTGAATCTCGTTGAGCCAGGAATAATATTGTTGATTAAATTTAATTACGTAAATGATTTGAAAACTCGCCCAAAACAGGGCAACAGCAAAACCAACATACAGCCACTTCAGTGTAAATCTTAAATCTTCACGGTCTTGGGGATACAAAGAAACTGTAAAATAAAACATTGCCCCGATCCCTAAGGTGACTAATGTTCGCAATACCCTGCTGGTAATTGACACATTAATCGACTGAGGAATCTCTCGTGTAAAAGAAAAAAAAGTGCTGGCAATTGCCAGGATGATAAATACAATGAAAGGGACCAAGGTCCGAGGCAGTTTCTGAGTGAATAAGCGAGGCAGTGTAATCAAAAAAGTAAGTACAATAAGTGGGTAAAGCGCTAAAGGCCGAACCTGCGTGGTATCCCCAAACACTCCAGGAAAAAACGGGAAACTGGTTACCGGCAGGCTGACAAGTAAGGCTCCCCATATTATTTTTTGAATCTTTGGGTATGAGGGAGGACGAATCAACTTTTCTTCCAATTTTGGATCGTTCTGAAACTCCATAGGATCCAGATGGTGAGTCCAAAAATAGCGCCGACCAGGATCAAGATGCCTTTTGGACGAACCAATTCAATGGTTGTCGCAATTGTCTCATCCCCGTCAATTACTAAGGTGGAAGCCAGTCCAAAACTCCTGGCAGCCTCTTCATGGTATTGATCACTCAGAGAAGCAATGGATTGATCGATCAAGGATATTTGTTCGGGTAATATATTTAGTTCTTCCCCAACCATTGCTTCCACATTAAGGATCCAAGACAGAATATCCCCATAGGTTGAACCGTCCCTTGGCGCCTCATCTAAGATCCTATCCCAGGCTGGTGTCCAATCGGCTGCCTGAGCAACGAGGCCTAAAAGATTTGAATGTTCTCTCGATGAAACGAATGATCCTTCTGGCCTTGAACCAAGGTCATCCATTAAGGAGGATAGTTCCTCTCTGATAAATGTTAATTTTTCCTGTCGTAATTCAAGACTTTGTTGGTTTTCGATAAGTTGATTCATTTCGATGTCCAGAGCGACCATCTGCCTGGCGTGATTGATCCCCTGATTGATCCGGCTGAGAATTGTCTCTTCCCAGGCTAACACCGCTTGTTCAGCTCGCTCAGCATTGGTTGCTTCAACAATCAGGTGCCATTCACCGACATTACGCCACATCAACATGGACATCTGCCGAAATTCTCCAGGAGTTATTACCTCCCAATAAGGGTCATTTTCTCGGAGAAGATCCAACGTTTCCTGGAAAAAATCCTCAGTTGTAACCAGGTCATTCAACTGCTCCATCTGCCAGTTTTTATAATCATCTACCAACCTGAAAGGTTGACCAGATAAGGATTCAGCATAGGTGTCATCAGCAAACCGGTAAGCATTCAAGCCCACATAAATATCACGAGTAGCGCGGTAAGGAGAAGGCCATAGAAAACTTACCCCCCAACCAATCAATGCCCCCAGAAAAATTAAAAAGAAGATTATATCCCATCGATGGGTTAGATGAAGGATTTTTTCCCCTAACAGCCACTCATTAATTCTCGGTTCTGATTTATCCTTATTATTCATTATCCTTTAATCGTTTTCACAAAGATGATTGTCCGCCAATCTTATCTTGAATCTTTGGATTAGTGAATTGTCACTAATTAAGTCTTTATCCGTGGTTGACCCGAACCTTATCAAAGCTCTTTTCATAGACTTGAACAGTTGCCTGGTTGATTTGATTCTGGGTGAATTTATTAAGAAATATTCTCCTACTATCTTCACCCATTTTCTTTCGCAACTCAGGTGAGGATATCAATCTTTCCAAGACTTCTGCCAAGGCGCTCGGATCACTTTTAGAAAGAAGGAAACCATTTACCTCATCTTCAACAACGGCTCGGCAGCCTGGAATATCAGAGGCGACTAATGGTTTTCCGCATGCGGCCCCTTCAATGAGGGCTGTGGGGACACCTTCCCCATAACGTGTAGGCAAAACAACAATATGGGCTTGGGCATATACAGCAGCCATATCAGAGTGCCAACCCCACCATTCAATCACGCCTTCCTCATTCCAGGCATCTAATACCTTTTCAGCAATAGACTCGGGATTTCCCGGGTCTGGTCTCCCAACCAAGACAAACCGGGCATCCACCTTCAATTTAACCAACCTGGCAGCATCAACAAAGACATCTACTCCCTTATCCCACAACATTCGCCCACATAAGAGTACCAGTGGAGTTGAATCTTGATCTGGTTTAGGAGAATAGCGCACCGGGTCTACACCGACCCCCTCAATAAGATAGGTATTTGACTCATCAACCAGATCATTCTCAATGAAATATAGGCGGTCAAACTGGTTTTCAAAAATAATCTTGCTGTTAGGAAATCGTAATGCTGCTCGGTAAAAGAACGTAACAATTTTCTTCAATAATCGCGCCCTGAATTTCCTGCTTTGGTAAACATACCCTCGCCCAGTGATCGAGTTTACGATTTTAGGTACTCCCGCCAACCTGGCTGCAATTGAGCCATAGATGACTGGCTTTATTGTGTGGTGATGGACAATGTCCGGTTCTTCCTGTCGATAAATTCGAAGCAAGGATAGTAATACACCCACCTCTACGAATAGATTGTACTTATTCCGGCTGACATTCCAGCGAATCCAGCGGATTCCTCCTTTCTCAAATCTGGATGCGTAATCTCCAACTGGAGAAACAAAAACAACCTCATAATCTAGCTCATTGAGCTGTTTAGCAAGCGCCATTCGAAAATTATAAAGGTACCAATCTGTATTGGCGGAGAGGAGAATTTTCGCAATCATGGCATCAATCCTGGATAGCCGTATAGAGCTTCAATAATCGAGTTTCCATCTCTCTCCAGGAATACTTGGTTTCATAAGCGCTACGAGCATTTCTACCCAAATAGTTGCGAAGATCTGGGTCTTTGTAAAGAGTCGTGAAGGCCTGCTCTATACCATCCATATCCCCGTAATCCACAACCAGTCCACATTGATGTTCTTCGGTGATCCGGTCAATATTTGTCCCCTTGGCTACAACAATTGGTTTTCCAAGCATCATTGCCTCGAAAATCTTGTTTGGGCTGGCAAAGCGATGATTCAAAATGGACGGATCATAGGTCGCAAATAATACATCAGCCTGATAACTGATTTCCAATGCCCGGTAATAGTTTACTCTCCCATACCAGGTCACATTCTCCATCTTGGAAACCCGTTCCTTGATGCGTGCCTCATCTCCACCAAACCCTGCCATCGCCAGGCTCCAATCCTGATGATTCTGCAATACATTTAGAATCTCAAAAATTCCCCTTTCTACTTGCAACAATCCAATATATGCTATACGAAAAGCATCCTCTTTTGGAGAAGTTTTTCCTCGGGATAATGACTCTATGACGTCCCTGGGAGTATTATTGATCACCACATATCGTTTTGGTTTTGCCCCTTCTATTTGTTGAAGCCGGATATCATCCACCAGGATGACACCATCTGACCACCCAATGCATTTTCGATCCACAAAACGAATGAGTCTTTTTATCCATGTCGGTGTGACTCGCAGGTGGTCAGCATAAAAATCAAAAATATCGTAAATAACCTTCTTCTTCCAAAGAAACCTCATCAGCAGAGCCGGGATCACTGTATCAAAATCGCAAGCGTGGATAATGTCTACCTGAACTTGATGACGGATCAACCAGCATAGTAAACTCCATTGCCAGCGAAAAAGAGCAGGAAAATTCTGCATGCCTCTGCCATAACCCGCCGGGATCCTCAACCGTTGCACCGGAATCTTGTCAATTCGGTCAACCTCTTTCAGAATTGCAGTCCTATCCCAGCCTAAGATGTTTACTCGATATCCTGCCTCAACTAAGGTAGTTGCAGCTTTTTCTACACGTGGGTCGGGATCTATGGGATTGGAACGTAGGAAGAGGACGCTTGGGAATTCAGACAACTTCCATTTGTCCTCGATTTCTATAATTCGAAACTACGTCGTCCGCTGAACCGGACATTAGAATCTCCCCATGATCCAACCATATTGCGTGCTGACAAAAAGATTTGACCATGTTTAAGTCATGCGATACAAGGATGATCGTTGTTCCTTTATCCCGGAAACCATTCATTCTCTGGATACACTTTTCCTGAAACAAGGCATCCCCAACCGACAGAACCTCGTCAATCAACAAAATGTCAGGTCGGATCGTTGTAGCTACAGAAAATCCCAATCGCGCAATCATCCCAGTAGAATAGGTTCGAATCGGAGCATCGATGAAATCACCAATTGCAGCAAATTCAATCATTTTATCCATGTTACTGGTTATCTCTTTTCGTGAGAAACCTAATAGTGCCCCATTCAAGAAAATATTTTCTTTTCCGTTCAACTCGGGATGAAACCCAGCACCCAATTCTAGAAAAGGAGCAACCCGGCCTTGTGATATCATCCGCCCTCGGGTGGGTTGCAATATCCTGGCAATTATTTTCAATAAGGTACTCTTACCTGCCCCATTACGACCAACTACTCCAAAAACCTCCCCTTTTTCTACCTGACAATTTATTTCTTGTAGAGCCCAAAAGTGTTCATATTGTAAACGTCTTTGAATCCACCGAATAGCAAATTCCTTGATCCCTGATAACTTTTCCTTTGGGACTCGATAACTTACTGATACTCCTTCAAAAATCACTGCAAATTTATTGAACCTTTTATCAAAATCAAGCATCATATCAATATTAACCGGGTGCAGAGTGTGTAACATTCATCTTGTTAAATATGGTAAACATATTCGCGCGCTTTGGAGGTGAATATCCAGCCGCCAACAATAATAACAAAGAAGGAACAGATAGTAGCTGGAATCCATATCCCCCTTGTTGGGACAATACCATATAAGAGTGGGATACGAAATGCTTCAACCAGGTAATATAATGGGTTCAATTTAAAAAACCACAACCAACTCTTAGGAACGATCTCCAAAGGATAGATGATCGGTGTGGCATATAACCAGATCGTTAAAATTACATCATAAACCGGTAACATGTCTGCAAAATATACCGAGATTGTTGAGAGTAAAAAACCAACGCCCATGGAAAAAATGGATAATAATAAAATTGATAATGGCCAGATCAGCAGGGCAAATGTCAAGCGAACCCCAACAACAAGTGATATTGCCAACAACGGGATCAAAGATAGTACGATGTTGACCAGAGCAGTCCCAACGGCTGACATAACAAATACAGACTTTGGAACATAAATGCGTTTCAATAGTTCTCCACTCCAGACCATCTCCCCCATGGCTCCACTGGTAACACTGGAAAAGAAAATCCATACTACCTGACCACTCAGGATATAAATGGGGAAATGTTCAATCTGGAATTTGAAAAGACTGGAAAAAACAATTGTTAAAACCACCATTGTTAGCAGAGGATTCAACATCGTCCATATAACCCCAAGGGCAGATCGTTTGTAACGAGTCTTTACCGAGCGAGACACAAATTGATAGATCAACTCGCGATACTTATATATCGCAAGGATTTCTTCCACCAAGGGATGGGGGCGCTTGGAAGAATCATATATTTCATCTGTGTTTATTCTTAATGATTCGGTGAACTTCATCTTGGCTTAATTAATTGATATCAAAATTTTGGGTATTCAGAAGTCATATCTCGAGAGGGATATTAAGACACTCATTATAAACCTGTTCAATCCGCTTAACCATCTTTTCGTCAGAAAATTGCTTGACATGATTGTTAACATTTTTAGCCATCGTACTACGAAGATTGGGATCAACCAACAATGTGGTCAATGCATCAGTCAAACTGCTTGAATCCTCAACAGGTACAACCAGACCATGTTCCCCATGGTTGATAAGTTTATAATTTTCCCCAACCTTTGTTACAACACATGGCAGCCCAGCAGCCATCCCCTCCAACAACGCAAAGGACATCCCCTCATATCTGGAAGGCAATACATATATATCGCTTGCCTTAAGCAACGAGGGAATATCTTTTTGATAGCCCCAGAAATGAATAATATCTGAAAGATCAAGTGTATTAACCTGATTTAGAAGGTCTTCTTTCAAAGGGCCATCTCCAATCAACCAAACCAAAAAATCCGTCCCAGGATAACAGATTTCAGAGATAGACTGGATTAGAATATCCACCCCTTTTTGTTTTTCAAGTCGACCAACATATACAACAATCTTTGTATCCGGTCTCAAGTTAAAATACTTTCTGGCATCTTCACGAAGAATGTGAGTAAATTGGGTTAAATCAATCCCATTTGGAATGACAAGCGAACAATCAATCGGTGCCTGATTCACAGCAACTTCTTTTTGATAAACCTCTTCGGAGACAAAAATGAGTTTCTTTGTTAGTTTTTTTCTATGATTCAACCAACGATCCAAAAATATATATAATCCACGACCCAATCTCGGTCTTATTGTCTGCAGATCTCCATGATACTGGTCAACGGGTAAGTGAACAGTAGCAACAAAGGGAATTTTATTCAGGAAAGCTGCAATTCGTCCCCATAAAGAGGCTGTTGGGCTATGCGCATGGACCAGATCAACTTTATTTTTCCGCAATATATTCGCCAATTTCAGAGGTGTTAATGGATTAAGCGGGTGCCTCCGTTTGATAGGTATAACCTCAACACCTAATTCTTCTAGTTTTTCTCGAAAGGCCTGCGTTACGTTAGAGATCACGATAAATCTACTCCTAGTCACATCACATTTCCCTAGGATTGATAACAAATGGCTTTCAACACCACCAATATTCAGTACACTATCGTAGAGTAAGGCGATGGTTCGCATTGGTTAAGGAAAATATGGGTTTTTATAGAGGACATTTATTATGGATCTTCCAATCTTACCGAGTGCAACCCAGAACCACAACCCTCTTGGAGGCCATATCCGATATTTCCATGACGCTACTAACATATCACGTGCCAATGAATGGTCATTCCCCCAAAATGCACAATCCGCAGCTCGAGTATAGCTATTCGCCATCGCTTCCTTTTCTAACTTTCGCAGTGTGGAAGATAGATTCTTATCCGAGAAATAATCCTTATAAACCCTGACCAACTCCTTTGCGAAACCACTCAACATAGCAATGGATTTTGCCTGCGGATGTAGGCGCATTGCAGCCAGTTTCTCTGAGCAATGCTCAACCTTACATGAACGACCGACTCTTAACCAGAACTCAAAATCCATAATATATTCAAGGTTTTCATCCAGAAAACCGACCTTATCAAGAACTCGTCGGCGCAGAAATGTCGCCGGTTGAGGGATATAATTTTCTGCCTTGCTGAGTAATGCCAGGTAATCAAAATCACGAGTTGGATAAGGACGGAGATATCCTCCATTGGCATCAATGTAATCACAATCTCCATAAACCATATCAACCTCGGGTCGTTGTTGAAAAATTTCCCCAATTTTCACCAAAGTGCCTGGGGAATTTACATCATCGGAATTGATCCAGGAAATGATCTCACCACTGGTCTCCCTCCAACCCAGGTTAATGGCTTTTGATTGTCTTAATCCTGGTTCTAATCGACAGGAAATTACCTCTCTATAATCATTAAGAATCTCTCGGGTCCCATCCGTAGATCCACCATCGATAACAAGGTATTCCAGGTATGGGTACTCTTGTGATATGACGGACTCTATTGTGGTTTTGATATATCGACTTTGATTTAGGGTGGGGGTTACGATGGAAATCAGCGGCAAATCATTCATTTAACGTCTGGATATCAATCCCTACAAGCTGGATCAGCAGCGGACGGGTATCCCCATTAGGGAGAATTTCGATATCTGCTTCATCTAAAGATGCCAATTCGATCTGATTAAGACCTTTATGAAGCTTTACTTTCATTTTATATTCTATTGGACCATCAAATTCTATAACCATGGAAAGCAGATTAGAATCTTCATAATAACCATATCGCCCATAAGAAATCTCTACCTCTCGTTTCGAATCCTCCCTGGATGGTCCTGGTATCAGGTGGAGAACGATGTTTGCCAGCATCTCTCTATCAGCCCAAAGGAAACCACGAAAACCCTGATCCAATCCTTCGCCTAACCACAGAAATGGTCGGCCATTTGCATACTCTAATCCCCATTCTGCTGGATACTGCTCCGATACTCTAATACCGCCTACCAAAGAAGCACTCAACAAAATTATTTTAGGATCGTTTTCAAAAGGCACAACCTCAATCTGATTCAAACGTGCTAATAATGGACGTGTGTCACCGTTAGGCAGGATCGGTATGGTGGCGCGATCCAGATCAAAGATGCGAAATTCATTTAGCCCTTTTTGAAGATCAACCACCATTTCATATCGCATCGGTCGATCAATTTGGAACTCCTTCACAAAAGCTCCCTCTCTGATAGGACCATAGGAACCATAACGATAGGATGCTACCCTGAAAGACCGCTTAGTATCTTCACGACTTGGGCCCGGTTCAAGGTAAAAAATCAATTCAACAGGCATTTCTATCTCAGACCATAAAAAACCTCGAAGCCCTTGATTAAGGTTTTCCCCTAACCACATAAAACCGTCCCCTTCGTATTGTTCCACGCCCCAATCCGTACTAAATAGTTCGGTAAGACCTACAATCCCAACAAGTGCCTGATCGATTTCAAGGAGTCCTTTATCATCGCGTTGACCGATTAATTTTTGGTTAATCTCTCTAGGATTGTTAATGGATTCTACCTCCGAGACCTCAAACAGGTACCAACCATCAACTTCACCAACCCAAATGAAGATGGATGGCGGTTCTAGAAAGGGTCTCTCCCTGGGTGCCAGGAGCACATAATCTGCGCCAGATTCATTTATTAAACCTTCATCAATCCCCAGATAATTCGGATCTAGTTGAATAATTGTCTTTTCAAAGCAGTCGCCAAACAAAACATAATCCCAATGATCCACCCCCAGGCGAGTCGCCAAAACCGCATTTGCAGGTACGTTTTCCTTGACCATCTCCAAGACCGGGACCATTTTGGGATTGGTTAACAGCCGGATTTCTTCCCTGGGTAATCCCCAAATCGCATTCGGTCCGACAAGAGGCTTAGTAGCATTTTGTAAAACAGTTGATACCAAAATCCATGAAGCGAATATCGCGATTAATTCAAAAATAATTTTCCTATTTGCAGCAGATTGGTAAAGGAAGGCTAGCAATGGCGCCAGAATGGAAACTGCTAGAACAAAATACCTGACCCGATAAGGGGTCCACCCCATCAAAAAACTCAATGTAACCCAAAAACCAATACCTGTAACCGCCAATCCAAGTCGGATATAATCATGCTTCTGAAAGCCTTGATAAAACTGGTACAACGTGGCAGGGAATATCAGGAAAGAGAATAGACCAAACCAACTTGTATCCTCATGGATCACGTTTGAGGAGCCAAGGAGTACTGCAGAAGAATATATTTGATTGATCCGAAAAGGAATCCCTGATTCAAAAAGGATTTCCTTAAGAAAATCTGTTTTCCAACCTATGACCGTCTCCGATATCCCATTTGGGATTCCAGTACAATCAAGGAAATTTGATACATACAGTGTAAGCTTGGTTAGTCCACTTTCAAGTCGCGAGCCTCCCATACCAGGATTGGTGATGTAACCTGTCCATTCCGGGATGCTGAACGGGTCTCCATAATGGGCATAATTCTGAACATAGCTAAAAAGACCGAGTAATCCTATTCCCACCAGACTGGCAATCCCCCACTTTAATAATTCCTTGAAACCAACCCGACCTGTGTACGCCCAAATAATCAATAGCGTTATCCCAAAACCAGGCAGGATGATAAAGAAGGTTGCCTTCGTGCCTAAGGCTAAGCCAAATGAGATCCCGGAGAGAATCAATCCCTCTACTTTTTCTTGCCTGATCCCTAGAAAGAGAAAATACAACATACTGACAAAGAAAAACGAGATCACCAGGTCGTTCTGCGTAGTGGTGGATTGTAAAACGATTTGGGGAAAGGTCATCCAAAGTAAGGATGCAAAAACACCCTGAGAACGTTTTGCTCCCATCAAACGAGCTATGCCACAGATAGCTATGGCAATCCCTACCGCCGAAAACCACTGCACAAAACCTGTCAACCGGTCTGAACCTAATAACAGGGTCGTCCATAAAAGACCTAATTCAGCATTGATGGGCGAGGTGGTCTGCCGAGGATTTGGCGTAGGCCATGGCGACAGGCTTTGGTGCTGCATCCAATATCCCACTCGTGAGAGGTGGTAGGTCATACTATCGTAGTTATTCTGGGGTACCACAAGGATAATGACAGCGTTAAGTAAATACACCAGGACAACCCCAACAGCCAGGATGTACAAGGCCGGCTTCTCTTGAATAGTAGGGAACTCTTTCCAGATCTTCCATTTACCACCAGCAAATGGACCTAATAAAGAAGGTTTTCCGGACCTACGCCAGGCAAGCCAGGCGATCAGTGCGAATATAATTTGAACTCCAAGATAGAAAAATGGGAGAATCAGATTGAGTAAACTGGCAATTTCAGCAATCAAAACGATGTTGGCATATCCAATGATCAACATCCCCAAGATGTAAGCGATTCTATTTTTGGGGTTAAATACCGTATTTAGAAGTAATGTTGAAAGTAAAAGGATTGGAAAGGCAATAAAAACGTACATGTGCAACGATTAGGGAATTAAATAAAGTTTCTTAGTTGTAACAATAAAAATATTTTCCTGAGTTTCTAAATGCCTGCTGGTGTAGGTTTACCAACCTTCCGGTCCTTATACTGCTCATATATCCACCGGTAGGTTTTTTCCATCCCATCTCTTAACGGGGTGTCTGGCTCCCAACCTAATACCTGCTGGATGAAGGTATTATCGCTGTTTCGACCTGCCACACCTCTTGGCGCGTTTAAGTTATAGCGCCGATATAATTTTTCTCCAGCAATATCTTCAACGATGCTGACCAATTGATCAATCGAAACCAATTCTTTAGAACCAAGATTGATCGGGATGGCAATCAAATCATCGCAGTGCATAATCTTATCGATTCCCTTGACACAATCCTCGATATACATGAAACTTCGAGTCTGGGTGCCATCCCCCCAAATCTCGATCTCATCTTTCCCTTGATCCTTTGCTTCGATAACCTTGCGGATGATTGCTGCTGGGGCTTTTTCGCGACCGCCATCCCAGGTACCATAAGGCCCATAGACATTGTGAAATCTTGCGATAAAGGTCTTCATCTTTCGTTCAGCCCAATATTCCTGGCAGAACATCTCTGAAATTAATTTTTCCCAGCCATAGCCTCGCTCTGCCATTGCTGGGTAAGCATCTGATTCTTTGAGAGCCCTTACATTGGGATCCTTTTGAAGTTCTGTGTTATATACACACGCCGATGAGGAAAAGAAATAACGATCAACCCCAGCTTGATAGGACGCCTCGATCATGTGGGTATTGATCAATACACTCCGTAAACACTCGACGCGGAAATTTTCAATAAAACCCATCCCCCCCATGTCGGCGGCCAAGTTATAAACTTCTGTGGCTCCTTCCACTACCTTATGGCAATTTTCTCGATGACTCAAATCCAAAGAGAGATTTTCTGCTTTTGGATTTAGTTGATACCATTCCTTAAATGGTTTCTTATCAACAGCACGGATCCTGGAATATCCTAAATCAGAAAAGTATTTAACAAGATTGCCACCAATAAAACC
>CAZTJD010000133.1:0-12027 GCA_964613985.1 uncultured Anaerolineales bacterium | reverse complement strand
CTGGTTCGAGGATTATTAATGATATTCCTCCGAATACTTACGCAGCCGGTAATCCCGCAAAAGTCATTAAAAAAATCGATGGGTGGGATCGAGAGATTTCTAAATAAATACACGGTGAGACGAGTTGAGACTTAATATTGGTGAAACATTAAAATGTTTGTTTTAATTATCCTTTATGGATTGATTATCCTGTGTGGAGTTTACCTCTGGACTCTGGTCATTGCCAGCATCCCCGCCCTAAAAAGACCCCATGGTTCAGAGAATTTCCTTACCTATGCCATCGCTATCCCAGCCCATGATGAGGAAAAGGTCATCGGATCGACGATCACAACACTTCTCCAAATGGACTATCCTTCCGATTATTTCGATATCTTCGTCGTCGCCGATTTCTGCTCCGATCTCACTGCCCAAAACGCTCGCCGTGCAGGGGCGATCTGCTATGAACGCCAGGAAGGGGAACGGAACGGCAAGGGCGTCGCCCTGGTCTGGCTCTTTCAGCGCATCTTCTTTGCCGGCCAACAATATGATACGGTGGTTATCTTTGACGCCGATACCCAGGTGGACTCCCAGTTTCTTACCCATATCAACCATCGTCTCAACCAGGGTGCCAAGGTTGTGCAGGGCAAGCACATCATCAGCAACCCTGAATCAGGCTGGTATCCCGCCCTCGCTTGGGCGTTAATGACCATCGACAACCGCTACAGCAACCAGGGACGCCAGAACCTGAACCTGAGCGCCAAGCATATGGGGGACTCCATCTGCTTCCGCAGTCAGGTGCTGAGGCAGCTGGGATGGGGCGAAGGGCTGACCGAAGATTACGAATTCCGTTTGAAGCTGCTGCTGGAGGGGATCAGCATTGAATATGAGCCGCGAGCGATGGGTTATGGGCAGGCGCCTCTGACCTGGAAGGAAGCCCAAGCCCAACGCCTGCGCTGGCTCAAAGGTGTTTCAAACGCACGCCAGCATTACAGCAAGCGGCTGCTGGTCGCCGGGATCAAGAACTGCAGCCTGGCTCAGATCGATGGCGCCCTGAGCTCTCTGGTGCCTTCCTACTCCACCCTCACCCTGATCTCCCTGGCTGCCTTTATCCTCACCCTCATCTGTGAATCTCAGTTTATCTTTCCTTTCAGAATCCTGGGAGGGGTAATTGTGATCTCTTGGCTGCTTTATCCTTTCCTTGGGTTAGCCCTGGAGGATGCTCCTCGTTGGGCTTATTTGGTCATCTTTTCCGGACCCATTTTCATGGTCTGGCGCAGTTTGTTGCGCTTACGGGTCATGTTTAGTGGTAAAGATATCACCTGGGTCCGCACAACCCATCGTTAATTATCTCTGAAAAACTCTCATTTTAATGCTAGTGGATTGTCTAAGATGATGATTTAGAATGATTCGATTAATGAAGAGCGGCAGTTTTAGCAATTCCAAGGTAGAGATGCTTCATTCCGCTTTGCTCCATTCAGCATGACAATCAAAAGAATGATGTTGGACAGATCACTAGTGCTTTGTCAAGTATTATCCTTAAGGATGTCATGTCGAGGTACTTCAGAAAAGCTGAAGGAGAACCGAAACACCCCTGATTCCCGCTCAAATCGCCGTCCTCGGCGAAGTAGTTTCTTAGGAACGTAACAGCGTGGAGTGAAAGACCTCTACCATCCTTTTTCTTTGAACAACCTTTTCACTCATTATCACTATCTACACATTCATGATGGATGATCTACCTGTTGTTTATCGGCATTATCTTGAAAATTATAATCCCAGTGAAAAGCGAAGGTGAAGAGCAAAATAATTCCATCCGCAGTGAACCGGGTCTGCCCTGTTTGCGAACACCAAATCTATCGCAATATGTATCATCCTCCAGCCTCGCCCGGGATGGTCGTGTGCTGTTCGAGCTGCGGCATGGTATACATCTCGGAAATCACTCGACCCCAATCGATCATTTTTGAGGGTCCGGTTGCACCGGGTCTTAACCCCAGGGTGCTCACCAGTAGAAATCTTGAAGATCTTCCTGAAAATTATTGGGAATTTAAGCTACTAGCACGTAAACTTACTGAGTATCCTGCCTTACGCAAAAATCATCTTAAGGCAGTTGAGAGGCTTAATCACTATTGTCCCCCAGGAAAAATACTGGATCTTGGCTGTGGCTGGGGGTTTTTTCTAGCAGCAGCCCGGGAAAAAGGCTGGGAGCCGTTCGGTATTGAGCCGTTACCTGGTCATGCGCTGTACGCCCGTAGCAAACTCGGTTTAAGTGTCATTACGGACACCCTGCATCCTGATACCTACCGGGAAGATTTCTTCGATGCCATTACCAGCTTCCAGGTCTTCGAGCACTTACCTGATCCGGGGCAGGTGTTGGAACAGTTGCAGTCTTTCCAGAAATCCAATGGGATATTACTGCTCGAAGTACCAAACATCGACACCTGGAGTTTGCGAGTACTGGGAAAATACCATCGCCACTATAATCCCGATCACATTAACTTTTTCTCGAAGGGTACACTTACCCGATTTCTCAACGATCATGGCTACCAGGTGCTTGAAACCTACACCCCCAGGCGCTACATGACGATTCACTACCTGGTGAATTATTGGTTGCGTCGTTTCTTACCGGGAAAATTCGTCGATTTCCTGTTGAAATCAGGAGGGAGAGGATTTTACGATTACATTGTCTCCCTAAACCTGGGCGATATCTTGGGTGTAATTGCAAGAAAGGTCAATTCAGCATAAATACATCTCTGGAATCCTCGAACGTTGACCTGGTTTTTAACCTGCAAATCCTTTCATAACTGAGGATTGCCTACCACTTTTATGTCGAAACCTACTACCTGCCCGTCTTGTGGCTGCACTCAAGGTTCCACAAGTAGACTCCACCGTGTACCAACGAAAAAAATGCCCATATCTCCCAAAATTACTTTATATCGACATAGCAATGGACCTAATCGATATATTCCAGATAATAAACAATTGCCTGTGCAAAAGCATTAAAATCTTCCAGATGACGCTTCAGGATACCAAATACCACCGAATGGTCAATTCGAGCGTAGTCATGCACGATTAAGTTACGGAACTGTGCCATTAAAGAGGCCTGTTCGAAAATCCTCTCCGACAGAATCCCTTCTTCATATAAAACAGTAAAAGTGTCTTTATTATTGACTGGTGTACGGAAACCCCCTTCAGCAATAACATGCTGACCGATATCAATACAGGCTTCTATCGCCAGATGCAATGTACGTTCGACGGTGCGGTGGATCAGCTTGTTTTCTTGATACTCTTGAAAGCTAACTCCCTGCAGTTCTCTTAAGTCGTTCAAATACTCGTCGAGCCGCATTAAGCGCTCTTTCAGGATCCTGTTCTCTTTTTCCAAAGCCAATCTCCCTGATTTTATTGATCCGTTGTTCATGATAAAAGTCCAGCCGTGGTTGGAAATCGAAATATATTTTCATCGTATGGACTTCGAATTCAACTCGCCTGGCATTATCGGATTGGTAAAGCAGAATTCCATCCCGGATAACCATATAGGCCAACAAGGGTGGTGCCTGGTTAAGTAACGTGACCTGGATTTCTCTCCCTGTAATATTCTCGAGCTCCTTTGCCAGCGTTAATTGGCGTTCGACTCGTTGCTCTTCCTTTACCTCTACCTCAGGTTTCAAGAAAACTGCAATATCCACATCACTAAGATCTGTAGCCTGTTTTCTGGCAACAGAACCAAACAAGTAGGCAAAAACGATATCTTGCTGGCGAGTAAAAAAATCCCTGAATAGATCTATCGCAGGTAGGTAATGATCCTTTTTCACACCAATATCTCCTTTCCCGATTATAGCATGGTTAAAGTAAGGGTGTTTACGAGAACCTTATGTCTTAGCGAAAGGGAATAAAGGGAGGGGAAGGATACCCGCCTCAAATTTAAAAAATATTTTCGTGTGTAATCTTTAACCAAACCAGAGAAATATCCAATAACAAAATGCATCCTTGCTTATCCATTCTCCTGCAAATCCTGTTATGGTTAGGCCTTGCCTATCTCCTTTACGTAGAAGCCGGCTACCCCCTGCTCTTGTGGCTGCTGTCCAGGTTCCGCAAGCCCGTTCACAACCCTTCCCCTGACATCAACCACCCATCACTGTCCTGATCGCCGCTCACAACGAGGAGGCGGTCATCGCACCCAAACTCGACAATATCCTGGGCCAGGATTACCCCTCAGACCTGCTGCAGGTCATTGTCGCCTCCGACCATTCCACCGATCGCACCGACCAGATCGTCAGGGGCTACGCCGGCCGCGGCGTGGTCCTTTGC
The DNA here is from genome assembly GCA_964613985.1 of uncultured Anaerolineales bacterium. Taxonomy (GTDB): domain Bacteria; phylum Chloroflexota; class Anaerolineae; order Anaerolineales; family UBA11858; genus CAZTJD01. The sequence continues at coordinate 7,746 of CAZTJD010000133.1, read as the reverse complement.
CGGGCAGACCAGCACGGTGGCAAGATCGCTGCCCTGCGCACCGCTGAAGAGTTCATCACTGGGGAAGTGGTCGTCTTTCACCGATATGCCTGGTTTCCACGATTATCTCATCCCGAGTAAAACCGGATTATTCGTCCCCCCTCAGGATCCATTGCAGCTGTGCCAAGCCATCCAAACCCTCTGGGAAGATCCTGAGCTGGCAGAATTAATGGGCAAATACGCCCGTCACGTTTATCTCCAGAACTACACCTTTGAGTCCTTAGCCGAGCGCGTGGTTTCCATCATCCATGAAATTAATCCGTCATCTTCAGCAATCCCCTTCCCCATCTGACATTTGGCTATGCTAATTTTCGAAAATATCCATCCACAATCTCTACTACCTCTTCCGCCATCCTGACTGAATCCCGGGCTGCATCTTGTGTGTAAACATCCGCTGGGATCCCATCAGGTAGTCCGTTCGGGTAGCGGGTAGGGATATAATAACCATCCAAAAGGCTCCAGGTACGCACTTTCTCGAGGTAAATCGGGTCGTATTCCCCCGCCTGTTTACAGAGTCTCTCAACCGAATGCCCCAACACGATCTCCTCCCCTTGAGCATACAAAAACGCTTTCAGGGCTTTCTCAGCAACCTGCTGTGACAAAAAACACGCCAGGTGAAACCCACCTTCATCTCCTAAATGATCTGCCCAGTATAAATCTTTCTTTGCTTGTTCCAACCACCGTTGACCTTCATTCTGACTGTCTTTTCTCATACAACACTTTTCCATGGCTTAATGCATTTCTTAAGAAAGGTCTTTTGCTTGTTTGCTCATATTCTTTTGGGGTATACACCAGCAAGTCCAGGTCTACCCCAGCTTGAAGCGAAGCATATAACTCAGCAGTTCGAGTGACAAAATCCTTGTCCGAATCCATCACGATTAGCAGATCAATATCCGTCAAGAGATCACAGCGTCCTATGGCATAGGATCCAAATAGGACCACCTTATGAATGTTTGGATTTTCTGAAAGTTTGTTGGTAATTCTATCCAATGCATCCTTAAGATCCTTCTGGTAAGATTTACGTAAATTCATCAAAGTCTGTGTATTCATCGCTGTTCCTTCGATTTGAATTATAACTGCTTTTATGGAGATATGCATTCACCCTTAATCCTTCTCTATAAAATCCTCCTCTGGACCAGCCTCGCTTACCTGGTCTACGTTGAAGTTGGTTATCTGCTTCTCCTCTGGATGATCTCTAAATTCCGCAAACCGTACGGTCAGCCGGAAGGGAGTTACCAGCACCCCATCACCGTACTCATCGCCGCCCACAACGAGGAGGCGGTCATCGCACCCAAACTCGACAATATCCTGGGCCAGGATTACCCCTCAGACCTGCTGCAGGTCATTGTCGCCTCCGACCATTCCACCGATCGCACCGACCAGATCGTCAGGGGCTACGCCGGCCGCGGCGTGGTCCTTTGCCGGGCAGACCAGCACGGCGGTAAGATCGCTGCCCTGCGCGCTGCCGAACACCTAATCAACGGGCAGGTGGTCGTCTTCACCGACGCGGATGCTGTCTTCCAACCTGGCGCGATTCGCACCCTTGTCCGCCATTTCAAAGACCCGAAAGTTGGTGCCGTATCCGGGCGTGAGATCCGTCCGGGTACAGGTCCCCAAGACAAGGGAAAAGGTGAAGGGCTATACAACCGTATCGAGACCCTGGTCAAAAGGCTTGAAGCCCGTGTTGGCAACCTGGTCGTCCTGCATGGCGGTATTTTCGCCATCCGTAGAGAACTGCTCCCCTACGTCCCTGATCACCTGACTCACGACGGCATCGTCCCCTGCCAGTTGACCCTAGATGGCTATGTCGTTCGCTACGAACCCCAGGCAGTCTCGGTCGAAGCCTATCACTTGGACAGCAGGCAGGATTTCAAGCGGAGGATCCGCACCGTGCTGCAAGCCTACCAAAGCTACCTGTCTGTAAAAGAGGCTTTGAATCCTTTCCGCACGGGTTTTTTTGCAATTCAGGTCTGGTCACACCGCATCCTGCGCTGGTTTGTATTTCCCATTTTAATGGTCGTTTTGATTACCAACCTGCTGCTTGTAGGACAATCCCCCTTTTACCTTGCCCTGGCGGTCCTGCAGGGCATTTGCTATCTCCTGGCCATGATTGGATTCCTGCTTGATCGCGCCGGGTTGCGATCAGGACTTTTCTATTTCCCGTTCTACTTTGTTTATCTCCACCTTGCTGCTTTTTATGCCATCCTGCTATCTTGGTCGGGTCGCAATATCGCCACCTGGCAATCCAGCAGGAGATTTGAAGGTCAAAATGCTACATGAGACTGTTCAAGTGGCGGAATAACAAACTGAGATTAAAAAGCCGCTCGATTTAGTTGTATTTTCGCTCAGAATGCGTTATGATAGATATATCTGCAAGGATATACATCTTGCAACTGGGATTGGAACCACCTTATGACTAAAATCAATTGTAGGTGGGTGAATTTCTATAAAGATAAATGATCAACGAATAAAGTGGCAATCAGTATACACACATCGATCAAACCATAAGCCATGAGTTCGCAAAATCAAAACAGCCTCAATAAGTTAATACCCGATGCCTCACAATCTGTAGGGGAGATACCAGTGCAGAAACGAATTTCAATCTGTGGCAAGACCCTGCATTTAAACCAGACTCGCCGAAATTTCTATATCTCTGCCAGCTTATTATGTGGGGATATCCTCACATTTTCACTGGCATATTGGCTCGCCTATCAACTGCGTTTTTTCACCCTACCGTATCCACCAGCCATTATCGATCCCTCCTATTACCTAAAAATCTTCCTGATTTTCCTGCCGGTCTGGGCTGTCATTATCTGGGCTTATCGCTTGTATTCTCCCAGGGTGCTGTTTGGCGGAGTGGAAGAATACGCCCAGGTCTTTAACGCTGTAACTCTTGGCTCGGGCTCAATATTAATCGTAGATTTCTTCCTTGTCCGCCAGGATGGGATCTCGCGCGGCTGGTTTTTGCTGTTTTGGTCACTGGCGGTCATCCTGACTGAACTTTACCGCTTTGGTATGCGCCGCCTGGTTTATTTTATTCATAGCCGCGGCCATCTCCTCATCCAGGCGGTCATTGTTAATGCTGATGCTGAAGGACTGGCTTTATACCAAAACCTTAAACTTTGGCACAAATCCGGGCTGCGGGTGATGGGGTTTGTTGACGATCGCCTGTCCCCTGGCAGTGGTGTAGTAAACGGCATCAGTGTTCTTGGCTCCCTAGAGGATCTGGAGAAGATAGTCCGTTCGATGGATATCGAAGAGGTGATCGTAGCCACCGGTTCCTTGAAACGCGATCAGTTAACCGAAATCTACCGCACCCTGGCATCTCAGCCAAAGGTCAAGCTGCGCTTCTCTTCCGGTCTTTTCGAAATGTTCTCTACCGGCCTGTACATTAAAGAAATGGCCAATGTGCCCCTGATCGAAGTCAATAAAGTCCGTATAACAGGGCTGCACGCGGTGATGAAGGCTGTGATCGATTATTGCGGCGCATTTTTCGGCCTGATCCTCCTTTCTCCAATTTATGGTTTAACCGCCTTGCTCATTCGGCTTAACTCACCTGGTCGTGTTTTCTACAGGCACCGCGTCCTGGGCCTTAATGGGAGAACTTTTGACGCCTTTAAGTTCCGTACCATGCGCGAAAATTGCGATGAGATATTTAATTCAGATCCCGAATTACGAGCGCAATTTGAAGAGAACTATAAACTCAAGGATGACCCGCGAGTCACCCGCGTCGGTTGGTTCTTACGCAGAAGCAGCCTGGATGAATTACCTCAACTCCTCAACGTGCTGCTCGGACAGATGAGCATCGTCGGACCCCGTTATATCACCCCCCTCGAAGCAGCAAAATACGGTCGCTGGGGCACAAACCTGCAGACAGTCAAGCCAGGGATCACCGGCTTGTGGCAGGTCAGCGGGCGCTCCGATGTTTCCTACCAAGAACGCATCCGCCTGGACATGTACTACATCCGCAACTGGAGCATCTGGTTAGACCTCCACATCCTGTACCGCACCATCCCTGCCGTGATCCAAAGGGAAGGAGCCTATTAAACTCTCCCTCTTCCCCTACCTTCAATTATCCACAACCTACAATTCTTCCAATTTCGATTATTTTTATATTGTCAATTTCTTCATCTCCCAAACTATAAAAAAAACCAAAAAATTGACAAAATTGATTAATCAGTTTTCACAGATATCCCTGCGCACTCCATCGATACCTAAACCAGAATACGCTGAATACTACCCATTCAGACCAATCCAATTTAAAAGCAGTTTCTCATTTGAGAACCTACCGTAAGCAACATGTGGTATTGCGACATACCCCCAACAACCTCCCACAGCCACCTCAACGTTGGGAGAAGGTCTTCACATTAAGTTTCCAAAAGTCCTTTTCCTTTCCTTCCCTCAAAATATACACCCTACCGATTAGAAACCTGGGGTAAAATAACATCCCATCCTAAAATACAACTCCCTCACAGGAACCACATTCCACAAAGCTGATCCGGACTATCACACAGGAAAAACATCTATCAACCGTAGGGGTGGGAGAATAATCTGAAATCATACACTTACTTATACAAAACCTTATAAGGAATAAATCTAGATGGAAATAAAAGAAATCATTACTCCCCTTCTCAAATGGTGGTGGCTTTTATTGGTTTCAACACTTGTCGCCGCGGTTGCCAGTTTCATCGCCGTGAGTCAGCAGCCACCGCTGTATGCTGCCAGCACGACCCTGATGACCGGACGTATCATCACGGACCCCAACCCATCTTACACGGAGCTATACATGGGGCAGCAACTCGCCGCCACCTATGCGGATATCGCTGGCCGCCAACCCGTGCGCCAGGCGACCATGGATGCCCTTGGCCTGACCTGGCTCCCAACTTATAGTGTTCGCCCAGTGGAACAAACCCAGCTTATCGTGATCAACGTGCAGGACACCGACCCCATCCGTGCTGCTGCAGTCGCCAATGAATTAGCAAACCAACTGATCTTAAAAACCCCGACAAACCCCCAGGTAGATCCAGAACGGCAGGCCTTCATCGACCAGCAGTTGGACGATCTCCAGGTTGAAATCCAGGAGACCCGGAACGAGATTATCGAAAACCAGGATAAGCTGGCTGGCTTGATCAGCGCCCGTCAAATTTCGGATGCCCAAACCCAAATCGCAGCCCTCGAAAGCAAACTCAGGTCCTTACAAAACAATTATTCCAGCTTACTCGCCAGCTCCCAGCAAGGAGCCTCCAACACACTGAACATCATCGAACCCGCCACCATACCGACAGCGCCGATTGGATCCAATGTGCTTATGACCGTCCTCTCCGCTGCAGCCATCGGCCTGGTCCTGGCAGCCGGGGCGGCATACCTGCTCGAATACCTGGATAACACTGTAAAAGACCCCGATGAGATCAAGAAACTCACCGACCTCCCCACCCTGGCTGGGATTGCCCACATCAGTGGGGAGCGTTATCGAGAGAAATTAATCACCATCCAGCACCCTCGCTCACCCATTTCTGAGGCTTACCGTTCGCTACGGACGAACATCCAATTTTCCATTATTGACTTTCCGGGAAACAAAAAACTCCTGGTCACCAGCCCCAATCCAACCGAAGGGAAGAGCATCACGGTTGCCAATTTAGGAGCCGTATTCGCCCAGGCAGGGAACCAGGTCCTGGTCATGGATACAGACCTGCGAAAGCCCGTCCAACACCGCCTCTTCCAGCTATCCAATAAAACCGGCCTGACTGATTTCCTCCTAGGCGTCAATGAAAGCCAGATCAAGGACGAGGTTAAATCCTTGATTAAATGGTGCATGCAAAAAACAGAGGTGGAAGGTCTGCATGTCCTGACCAGCGGCCCGTTGCCACCCAATCCCTCTGAACTGCTGGGTTCAGAAAAAATGAGGAAGACCTTAGCCACGCTATCCGAAATTTATGATTACATCATCATGGACAGTCCCCCAGGTTTAATCGTGACGGATGCCGCCGTCATGAGCACCCAAGCCGATGGGGTACTGTTGGTTGTCAATGCCCGGGGGACGACCAGAAACCAGCTGAAACAGTCTGTCGAAGAGCTGCGTGACTTGAACCAGCGAGCTGGTTTGATCGGCGTGGTCTTAAACGACCTTACCGCCAAACGTGATGGATACTACAATCATTATTATTACTACAGCAGTTCAAACTCTCTTGATGAGCATGCCGGGTATGGCATGGAAGCAGATAACAAGAAAAAAGGACTCTTTCGTTGGAAAAAATCCATTCCTTTAGGTAACAATAAGGGTGCAGTACGGAACTCAGAGAATAAACCAAGGAAGCAAGAAAACAACCTACCAAGATAATCCGCCATAGAAGATCGCAAGAAGTTCCAAATTTGTCTCATTGAAATTTTCCTCAAGAAGAAAGATGAGAGCCCATTAAAAAACGCCTCCACGTTATGGTAGGTAGTATGGATCTCCTCAATAAATATCGCAAAGTCCCCTCCAGCATGACTGGATAAAGAATGAATAATTCTTCCCAATTTCCCGTAAAATGCTGCCCCCACCTAGGGACATTTGGTGATCCTGAAGTCCACTTCAGGTTTGCAACCCCAGCCAACTACTGCTACCGGGCAGACCCTGTTGAAGCGGTGAGTGTATCGCATCAAGAGGCTTTTTGCCTGCGAAGCGGTTATTTCGATTGTCCAGTTTATCAACCGGGATGGGAAGGTCCCTTGCCCGTTAAATTCCGTGTCAGCCAGGAAACGGAAACACAAATAAAAGAGTCCCCGCTTGGACGTTGGTTGGTGTTATTGATTGGCTTGATCATCATCTTTATCCTGGTTCTTCTCCTTGTAAACCCCTTTGGTGCAAAGGATAAAGATCAGGTTGCTCTCCTCCCCGAAACATCATCGGTTTCCAACCCGATAACAAACACTACAGAACCAACAGCTTCCGACACAATAAAACCGTCAAACACCCTCCCACCCACGACAATCCCCTCCATCACTCCATCACAAACCCCTTCACAGACCGCCACCCCATCACTCCCAACACCAGGTCCTTTGCCTGGAACCCCATTCACGACGAACCACACTTACCTGATCCATCAAATTAAGGAGGGGGAGAGTCTACCCTTGCTTGCCAACCTTTATGAAACCAGTTTAGAAGTGATCCGAGAGGTGAATGCTTCAAGGTTAGTATATGGCACCTTACCTGATCTGATGCTCATCCTTATGCCAGGTAAAGCGGACACGGCCGAGTTGGAAGAGCTTAACCTGGCCTATCTGGATGAATATATACGCATCTCCGATTTTGCACCTCAACATGGGCTTACCGATAATGAGCTGCGTGCTTATAATGGCCTGGACTCCGGTGATATTATCCCCTCCGGGCGCTGGATTATATACCCAAAACGGGAGGTTATTGTTACAGTAACGCTTACCTCAGAAGTCACAGCAGACCTGAGTCAAGCCATAACAGCACTATTTGGACCGAATGGTGAATATATCCTCCACCGGGTAAAGGAGGGCGATACAACTAGCACCTTGGAAGCTTTGTATCTAACCTCATTAGAAGTTATTCAACAGGCAAACATCATCCAGGGCAGCATCCGCATCGACCAGGTGTTGGTGATCCTGCCCAACCGAACCGACCCAGCCGGTTTAATGCCCTTCCGGGTAATCCAACTCGAAAACGAGATCATGGTTGAAGATCTGGCTGATCAACTTGGC
>CAZTJD010000132.1:0-12161 GCA_964613985.1 uncultured Anaerolineales bacterium | reverse complement strand
ACCATCAGGTAGAATCAGGTCTCGAACGTTGATGCTATCCCCTATTTCTTTTAAACTTGAGATATCAATATAAATGCGTTCTGGCAAATCTTGTGGTAAACACTCAATTTCCAAGACATCAATCCCTGTATTGATCATTGCACCATACCTTTCAACTGCCGGTGCTATTTCATCACCAATATGAATAGGGACATTAGCTCGTACAGTCTCGGTCATAGATACAGCTTGAAAATCGACATGGGTTAAATTTCGATAAATTACATCCCGCTGTCGTTCCCTGACGAGAGTCGCATATTCCTCACCCTCTAACTCGATGGTGACCAGGGTAGACGAACCCACTGAAGATAACACTTTCGAAGCCTCGACTTCTTCCATCTCGATAGGTGTAGGTTCGATACTATGCCCATAGACCACCGCAGGGAGTTTCCCTTCTCTCCGCAGCGCTTTTACCTTCTTCCCTGTTACGGTTCGGCGTTCTGCTTTTAAAACAATCTTTTCCATTATATCCTTCCTCGGAGTGCCTCTCACCTGATAATCTCAGGTTACCTTCACTCCTAAATAATTGATTACGTGGATTATACTTGGATTGAAATACTCCAAACCCACGCTATTTCCAGTTATATTTGCTCCTTACCTTAATGACAAATAACACAAAAAAACGTTATCATATTCATTTGGCATAACTTTCTCAGCAAAAAAGCCGTCAACGATTGACGGCGAGTACCATAACGCGGCCAAATTTTAACTGGGTTACCTGTAATCGTCAATGGTTTTACTGACATGGGTTTCACTGAACAAATCAGGGCAGTGTATAATTTCTAATTCACACCTAGTCAATGAAAATTACCACCAAACGAAGAATAATTTCTATTTGAAGGAAATTTGGTAAAAAAAACAATATACATTATTAACTTAAATCACTTCAAATATATCAATATATGAATTCTATAATTTAGATTCAAACAATATTCAAAAGGAAAAAGAGAATATGAAAACCACGTTTGATATCCTTCTGCTTCTAGCCAGGCCGGCAGCAGGAAAGAGTGAAATCATCGATCACCTCAAGCAAACACCTTTACTCGAAAGAATCGACCATTATCATATTGGTGATTTTGATGTTATTGATGATTTTCCCATGCTTTGGACATGGTACGAAGAGGATGACATCTTATCAAGGATGGGGCATCCGCGCCTATACACAGATGTCAATGGTCTTTTTAAATGGAAATACTTGTGGGATTTACTCATTGAAAGGATCTGCCTTGACTATGAAAAGAAAGTCAACGACGCCCCTGATTATCATATCCACAAAACAACCATCATCGAATTTGCCCGTGGCACAGAACATGGGGGGTTTTCCAGGGCATTCGACCACCTTAACAAATCAATCATTAAAAAATCCGCAATTCTTTATATAGATGTTAGTTGGTATGAATCACTTAGAAAAAACCAAACTCGATTCAACCCCGATCGCCCACACAGTATCCTGGAGCACGGTTTAACAGATGAGAAATTATATCTCCTCTACCATGATGTAGATTGGGAAGCATTTACTAAAGAAAACGATAAATTTATTCATCTCCAAGGAGAATCCATCCCCTATACGGTTTTTCATAATGAGGATGATGTAACTACAAAAAGAGGCGATGCATTAACGTCGCGTCTTGCGAATTCCTTAGAAAAATTGTGGTCTTTTTATATGGATAAAACCTCTTCCCTTTGCACGTGATTACAGGTTAAAATTTATTTTACCCTAAATTGTCGCTAATCTTATCTAGTAATTTTTCCCTTGGGATGGGTATTTATACCAGCTTGGGAACCTTGATTGTGTAAAAATCCAGACACAAGTCAGGTAAGCAAATCGTTTTTTAGTCCGAATAAGCACGCTAAACCGTCAGAATCCTCCCGCAAATGAATTGGTAGCTGTCGTATAATTAATCCATGCCATCATTGACCTCGCAACCTGCAAAATCGCTTCTTCTGGCCTACACCCACCCCGAACCCTATGACCGAATCTTAATCCTTGAAGGCGGGGATGGCTTGCTTGCTCATGATCTTGCTGCACTTGTACCGAAAGGAAAGTTAATTTCTCATGACCGTGATATCCGAAACATCGAGAAATCCCGGTTGAATCTCTCTTGTCTACATAATGCTGCTGCAGCTCAAGGAGAACTACCAAAATCAGAAGATTGGGATCTTGTTTTGTTATCGATACCAAAGGAGCGAAGTTATGCCAGGCTGTTGCTCCTTGCTTCATTTATGAACTTAAAACAAGGCGGTCAGCTTCTCTTAGCGGGTCCATCTCGCACGGGAGCGAGAGCTGTTATAAAAGATGCTCAACGCCTTTTTGGAAATGGGTGCGTCCTGGGGTATCGAAGCCACCAACGGGTTGCCCGTTGTCTCAAGGAAGGTGAACTCCCCGATCCATTGCCAAAAGACTTCCAAACACCAGGGATCGCTCCGACTAACCATTACAGCCTAGAGATTGAATCCCCTGCCGGACCATTAATCTTGCAGACCTGTCCGGGTATCTTTTCCTGGGAGAAGCTCGATCAAGGGACGGCAACCCTACTCGATCACCTGATGGTTGAACCAGGGTCAACGGTGTGGGATGTAGGCTGCGGGTATGGTATATTGGGATTGACAGCCGCATTATTAGGTGCAGCAACTGTCCTGATGAGTGATATAAACACACTCGCCGTTAACTACGCACAAAGAAACGCGAATCTCAATCACTTGTCTGAAAAGGTTAAAGTCTTCTCTGCTGAAGGTCTCAATTTACCCGACTCTTTTAGCATCGTCCACTCAAAGTTCGACCTGATCGTTTCTAACCCGGCTTTTCACCAAGGTCGAACGGTCGATAAATCCATGGCGGATCATATTATATCCAGATCACCAACCTTATTAAAACCAGGGGGTCGCTTACTTATCGTTGCGAATAGATTTCTAAATTACGACAAAAGCTTACAATCCGTATTTGATCAGGTTGTGAAGTTAGAAGAAAATAGTCACTATCACGTAATCGAGAGCAGGTTCATACCATAATATACTGCTCCAAATAATAAGGAAAAACCTTCCATCCTCCATTTGGAGCCTATTCCACGGTTACGGATTTCGCCAAATTTCGCGGTTGATCGACATCCAACCCACGCAACGCGGCAATATGATAAGCTAGCAACTGCAGCGGAATGATTGTAGTCACCGGACTTAACATCCAGGGAGTTTCAGGGACAGAGATGACATAGTCAGCTATCGAGGAGATCATTCTGTCGCCATCAGTAGCGACTGCAATCACCCGCCCACCCCTGGTTTTGGTCTGCTCGATCTGGCTGAACATTTTTTCATACCAGGGATCTTTTGGCGCAATCACGACTACTGGCATCTCCTTATCAATCAGGGCAATTGGACCGTGTTTCATTTCTCCCGCTGGGTATCCTTCTGCATGAATATAAGAGAGTTCTTTTAATTTTAATGCCCCTTCATAAGCTGACGGCATGTTAATACCCCTACCAAGATATAAAGCATGGTTTACTTCTAAAATCGCATTTGCAACCTTAATGATCTCCCCCTCTCTGTCAAGACATTGACCAGCAAGATTAGGAATCTTCCGTAGGTCCTGCGCTAGTCGATATCGCAATGGTCCATCAATAACACCCCGTAAATCAGCGAGCAAAATCGCTAACATGTAGAGGTCGACCAGGGGAGCAGTATAAGCCTTGGTAGAAGCCACCCCGATTTCTGGACCAGTCTGCATCGAGATGTATCCATCGGCTATGCGCATCGCCTGGGAGCCAATTGCATTGACTATGCTCCATAACGTCGCCCCTCGCTTCCTTCCTTCTTCCATCGCTGCCAGGGTGTCGGCAGTCTCCCCAGACTGGCTGATGGCTAACAGAATATCATTATCACCAACAATTGGATCAGCATAACGGAATTCAGATCCAAGACTAACCTCCACAGGGACTCTCGCCAACTTCTCGATCAACAACTTTCCCACCAACCCTGCATAGGATGCCGTCCCACAGGCTGTAATGAAAATCTTATTTATAGCGCAGGCTTTTTCGGTGGTCAGTTTTAAATTGGGGAAATGGATATGCCCCGTATCAAAATCAACCCGACCGGTAATTGTATCCGTTAGGGAACGAACTTGTTCGTGAATCTCCTTGTGCATGAAATGGCGATACTCCCCTTTCTCCGCTGACACCGGGTCCCAACTAATGGTCTGGAACTCTGGTGACAGTACTTCTCCGTCCATCGTCATCACCTGTAGTTGATCTTTTTTGATCACAGCAATCTGGCGGGACTCAAGGAAGATCAGGTTGCGAGTGTGTTCCAAAATCGCTGGAAGGTCCGATGCGATATAGGCTCCTTGATCTCCTAAGCCTAACACAACACCCCCTGCATTCCCGATCCTTGCCGCAACCAATTTATCTGGTTCATACTTATAGAAAGCCACAATACCGTGTGCCCCTCTCAGATGGTTCAGCGCTTTCCGGAAAGCCTCGACCAATCCATCCCCAATAGAAATATATCGTTCGATAAGGTGCACAATCACTTCGGTATCAGTCTCAGAAGAAAATTCGACACCCGCCTTGGTCAGATCATCTCGCAATTCGAGGAAATTCTCTACAATGCCGTTGTGGACGATGACAACCTCACCTGTCATGCCCATATGAGGGTGTGCATTTTGTGCATTCGGTTCACCGTGTGTCGCCCAGCGGGTGTGACCTATCCCTACAGTCCCCTTGACTGGATTTTCCCAGATTAATTGCTGCAGATTTTCCAGTTTTCCAGCATCACGGCGGATTTCAATATTCCCATCCTGAAATATTGCCAATCCCGCCGAATCATATCCTCGATACTCTAAACGCTTTAGACCATCTAATACAATCGCAGTCGCATCCTGCGAACCGATATAACCGACGATTCCACACATGGGATCCCTCCGAATTTTATTACCTACAGGTATTCAAGGTAGGTTTGATTTATCTGCCAGTTCCAACACCTTTGTATCTCCAGTCACCTGGAAGTTTTAAATGTTGGATTTGTTTGGAGGGGAAAGTAGTCGGGTCTAGGCAAACCCGGAGGGCTTCCGCTGATCTTTCGATTTTTACCTGTTGAAATCCAGGTTTATCCCCATTTCGCAATGGGGAACCCTCATCCTCGTCAACCAATTCGTCATAAACGTATTGGTCCTTGCGCTATCAATCCCCTTGATTAGGTTATAACCACCTCCGAAATTCTAGGATTGTAAAGTTGTCCTTAGCGTTTATCATAAAGGTAAACGATAATTTGATTATTGTGGATTTTTCCACTTCCACTCTAGGCCTTGCTATATGTCTAGATTTCCCTTCCATTATACACCAACACATTCGAATTGTATTACTTTTAAGAAACTCAATGATGCAATCATGAACAAAGTCTAAATCGGATCATGCGCTGCCTAAAATGATAGAAATGTTGCTGGTCATTGAGCGCGGAACAACGTGAAGTGGAGTTAACTTTGGTTCCGGACGAGAGATTGTGAAAAATTGTTTGTTCACCTCGTAATGAGGCAGCCTCACCCTGGCAGTATTAATTTCTAAGTAGGAGTACCCTTTGCAGTAGCCAAGGTTTTAACAACAAAGCGCCTCCTTGAAAACTCAGACTATCACACCTCGTAAACGCCCATCAGAGTAACTTAACAAAGTTCCTTTCATCAGGAGTATTGTACATCTACACCGTGGATATTCACTAAATAAGATTCTATCTAAAGTGGGATACCTTTTGAGTTTTCCCGGAACCATCCAGAAATGCAGGTTAATATTGGATGGAGTTTGATATAATCTTGTGGTGTATCTAAATATGAAGAATAAAGAATGATATCCCAGCTGTTTTATTTCACTGTGAGTTGATTAATATCGACCATCATGGATAGAAGAGATGAGAAAGGTAGAAAATTGAAAAAATTCAATCGCCGTATGTATCCCAGTTTTTCAGCATTTATTTCTGATTTAAAAACAATCATGTCGCAACGAAAACAAATGGGACCATTAATGCGAGGTGAATTGATTGATAACGCATTTCGAGAACGGTTGATGCTCGCAGTCACTTCAGTCAATAAATGCCGTTATTGCTCTTTTGCACATGCGAAACAGGCATTGGCTGGGGGAATAGATCAAAACGAAATAAGAGCATTGCAAGATGGTGTGTTTGAGAACAGCCCGAAAGAAGAATTACCTGCCTTGTTGTATGGACAGCATTGGGCAGAAACTGGTGGAAACGTTGATCCAGTAGCTCGAGAACAGATCATTGCTGAATACAACGAAGAGCTTGTAAACACCCTGGAACTGGCAATTCGAACGATACAGATGGGTAATTTATTAGGAAACACGATGGATTATGTGTTATTCCGGTTATCCTTTGGACGATTAGGTGTATAGCGTAATTACGAGAGTATATCTAATCCAGTTGAAATAGCAACTGGAAGGAACGAAAGTTACGCCTTTGTCTCGAAGTTTGAGATTCCTTATTATTCTTTCCAGTCTTTATGTCTTATCAGGTTTGTTTTTAAATTTTTTATTGCTTCGCATACTTGGTTTAAGGTAATCCTGAAAATTTTTCATCAATATATCCGATTGTTCTTCATTTTATGTATCTGGTATAATCCACGCAGTTTTGTTTCGATAACACAATACTTATGAAAGTTCAGCGAGGAGCCTGAATTGGCATTTAATCCATTAAATTGGTTATTGGGATTATTTTCACTTGACATTGGGATCGACCTCGGGACAGCAAACACAATGGTCAACGTCCGAGGAAAAGGCATCGTAATCAGTGAACCCTCCTGGGTTGCTATTGACAAGCGTACGAGAGAGCCATTAAGCATTGGTGCAGAAGCTAAGGAAATGGTTGGTCGGACTCCTACAAATGTAATTGCGGTAAGACCGTTACGAGACGGCGTGATTTCTGAATTTGAGATCACCCAGGCAATGTTAGAGTATTTCATCGGGAAAGTACACCAGCAGACAATTGTACCTGTGCCAAGACCAAGAGTCGTGATCGGTATCCCTGCGGGTGTAACAAAAGTCGAGAAACGCGCTGTTTATGATGCCGCTTTATCTGCCGGTGCCAGGGAAGTTTTTTTAATCGAAGAACCGATCGCTGCAGCCCTGGGTGCCGGTTTACCCATAAATGAAGTGATAGGTTCGATGGTCGTTGACATTGGAGGAGGCACATCTGAGGTTGCCATCTTATCCATGAAAGGCGTCGTTGTTTCTCGTTCACTCAGGGTTGCTGGAGACGAACTAGATGAAGACATCATCCAGTATGTCCGAAATAAATATAATCTACTCATTGGTCTACGTATGGCAGAACAAGCCAAAATCACGATTGGATCCGCTTATCACCTACCTCAGGAAAAAACGATGACCCTGCGTGGTCGAAACCTGATTACTGGACTTCCTGAGGCGATTGAGGTTTCCTCTGTGGAATTACGAGAGGCTATGGCGAATTCGGTACAGACGATCATTGCTGTAGTTAAAGATGCGCTTGATGAAGCACCTCCTGAAATTATCGCTGACCTGATGGACTCGGGCATCTGCCTCGCCGGTGGTGGGTCTTTACTCCAAGGCCTGGCAGAACGTATCACAAATGACCTTCATATCCGTGCTTGGGTGGCTGAGGATCCTATGAGCTGTGTTGCTCGTGGGGCTGGGATTGCCCTTGAAAATTATGACCTATGGGGAAGCCTTTTTGTTGGCCTCAGTAGGGTTGACTAAGAGGTTATCTCCCTGACCTCCTTCAGGCAGTTTGGTTTCAGCGTTTTTCTGCAAGCATGAAAGTATGAACATTCAAAAACCTCGTCTGATAAGATCGATCACCATCGCGATCCTTTCAATAGGATTGGTAATTCTTGCGCTAGGGGGTTACTTGAATACCCTGGCAGGTTATGCACTAACTCCTATCATTTCGGCTCAAGCATGGATATCGGATCGATTCAATGCAGTCCAGACAGTGATCAGTTCGCCACGGGATGTCACCCTCCTGATGCAAGAAAATGCCAGACTCGAATCTGAAGTAGCCAATTTACAGGCACAAATTATTGAACTCCAGCAACAATTGACTGAATATGAAATTCTCTCCGCTTTACTTGATTTTGCACGAGCTTACCCAGAATTTAAATACGTTGGAGGTTCGGTTATTGGACGCGATCCCAGTCCATTCGTAAAATATATCCAAATAAATCGAGGCTCTGATGCTGGAATCCGGCGAGGTATGCCTGTCGTTACTCAACAAGGTTTAGTTGGGCGCGTGGAACAAACCACCGCTTCTGCAGCCTTAGTCCAACTTATCACTGACCCAGGTACCGAGATAAACATTCGCCTTCAACCTGAAAGGGTGGATGGGATCTTAACTGGATCGATTACCGGGGATGTATTGCTCGACTTTATACCTCAGGAAGCCAATATCCAACCGGGTGATCTTGTATTAACTTCAGGATTAGGAGGCAATTATCCCCCTAATATACTCATTGGTCAGGTAACAAGTGTTCGCAGCCAGGATTACGATCTCTTTCAAAGTGCCACCGTGCAACCTGTGGTGGATTTTGACCAACTTGAAATCGTCTTGGTGATTACGAATTTCCAACCTATTGATATTTCTCCCATCACTCCATAACTTTGAAATAGTTAAAGGAAGTTGAGTAAACTGCTCTTATATTCCACAAATTCGTTACACGCGTATATAATTCTTTTAATGAAATATGGCTACCCTGATTGCCGTCCCTATTTTAAGCTTCTTAACCGTCCTACAATCTGCGATAATTAGCAGGTTGCCGTTATTGAATGGGACAGCTGACCTTGTTTTATTAGTCTTGATTGCCTGGGCACTTCAAGAACCAGTGAAAACAGCCTGGCAGTGGAGTGTAATTGGCGGCCTTATGGTTGGTTTTGCTTCCGTCTTACCTTTAGCAATACCAGTGCTCAATTATTTAGCAATCACCGCCGTTGCACTTATAATTAAGCAAAAAATTTGGGAAAACCAGATCTTTGCAATGTTCGCGATGACTTTTCTTGGGACGATTTTCAGCCAGGTGGTTTCCGCTTTGGTTGTTTCTATTAGAGGTGCTGAACTCCCAATTCTTGATACCCTGAGGCTCATCATTCTACCCAGTCTGCTATTAAATTTACTCCTCGCTGCCCCTTTTTATGTCCTGATGAAGGATCTTGCTGAGTGGATCTTTCCAGAAGAAATTAAAGTATGAACCGTTCATCAACCCTTAATAACAATATTGAAACCTGGCGAATCATCGTATTGATCGCTGTTATAGGGATTGTTTTTGCAATCTACACCATCAAATTATTCAACCTTCAAGTACTCGAAAATGAAGAGTGGGTTTCCTTGGCGGAAGAAAACAGGATTAGGGAAATCAGCTTGCCTACCTTGAGAGGGGTGATCTTTGATCGTAATGGGATTGCACTTGGACGAAACATTGCCTCGTACAATGTAACCATCTTACCCGCAGAATTGCCTGACGATCCAGGTGCAATCCAAGAAATATACCGGCAATTATCTGAGGTGTTAAACATGCCCATTAACCTGGGGGAAATAACACCAGATAATCCATATGTACCATGTCGGTCTCAACATGGTATCGCCCAGATTACCTATTATGGTCAAACCAGTGCGCCGTATCAAACGGTAAAAGTGAAGTGTAATATCGATGTAACCACGGCTATGATAATTAAAGAAAAAGCAGCGGACTGGGATGGGGTCGATATCGAGGTTGAACCTGTAAGAGACTACCCGACAGGTTCCTTAACTTCCACAATCATAGGTTTCCTGGGACCAATCTCAGCAGAAGATGAAGCTTACTACCGAGATCGTGGTTTCGTCGCCAATAGGGATAAGATTGGCTATGCAGGAATCGAAAGTTATTTCGAGACCATTCTCTCTGGCAAAGCTGGGAAACGAGTGGTTGAGGAGGATGTTGCTGGCCAGATCATTCGCGATATCCGACCACAAATATCACCAATCCCTGGACAAAATATTTATCTGACTATCGATACTCGGTTACAGCAGGCTTCAGAAGCTATTCTACTGAGTGAGATCGATTACTGGAATGATTATTTTAACGAAATTCGCATCACCAGTGGTGTCGTCATCGCCATCAATCCACAGACCGGAGAAATCCTTGCCATGATTTCATACCCCTCCTATGAAAACAACCGCATGGCACGTGTTATACCTACCTATTACTATGAACAACTCCTTGAAGATGTACGAGATCCACTGCTTAACCATGCCGTGGGAGGCGAGCTTCCTGCTGGTTCTGTTTTTAAACTCTCAACTGCTTTAGGCGCCCTTAACGAAGCTGTTGTGACCCCGGATCAGGTCATCGATACACCTGGTGAAATTCTGATTACCGAAAAATACACTCCAAATGATCCTGGTTATGAACGTTCGTTTGTGGATTGGAACCGGGCAGGATTTGGTCAACTTGATTTTCTTGGGGGAATTTCAAATTCAAGTAATGTATATTTTTATAAGTTAGGGGGTGGCTATAAAGATGAAGTCCCAGAAGGCCTGGGGATTTGTCGACTTGGTACCTATGCTCGTGCGCTTGGATATGGTGCCTATCCAGGGATTGAATTGCCAGATGAAACAGATGGGCAGCTACCCTCTCCAGAGTGGAAGCGCCGGACGTATGGTGAAAACTGGGCTATCGGTGACACCTACATTGCCAGCGTTGGTCAAGGATTTGTAGTCGCTACACCCTTACAAGTATTAATGTCAGCAGCGACCATAGCGAATGATGGAAAGCTTATGCGTCCAACGATCATTAGACAAATCACCGATGCAGAAGGGAATACCATCCAACCTTTTAAGCCAGAACAAAAATGGGATATCACCATTGATCCTATCATCGATATCTACAATGATCCAACAAGTGCTGGAAGTTGCGAAGCGAAATTAACCGGTGAGAAAAAGACTGTTGAACCATGGGTTGTTAGCTTAATCCAGGAAGGAATGCGGCTTGCAGTTACTTCTGGAACCTTAGCAAGAGAATTCAGCAACGTAACCATTCCGGCTGCTGGCAAAACAGGCACAGCCGAATATTGTGATGAATATGCCCTGGCGAAGAATTTGTGTAAGCCGGGAAATTGGCCCACCCATGCCTGGACGGTTGCCTATGCACCCTATGAGAATCCCGAAGTTGCGGTGGTTGCTTTCGTTTATAATGGGGGTGAAGGTGCCAGCGTGGCAGGACCAATTGTCCGTAGAATATTGGAGGCTTATTTCGAAATTAGAGCAATTGATACCGCTTTGAGTAATCCATAGAAAATAGATAGAATCCAAAACACGAATTTTTAAAGTCATTGCATTAAGTCCGTGCTAAAATAATCAAATAAAAAAAATGCAATTCCCCAGCTTGCAAAAGATATGGATATTTATATATTATTATCAATTATTTTTGCGATTCTACTGGTAAAGAATAAAATATCGAAGAACGGTTAATGGCACACGAGATTACAATCAAAGGTATCTCAGAAGGGCTGCTAATAACCCTTGGTGAGGGTGATTGGAATGATATCAGCCAATCTCTACTCGTCCACCTAGATGAAAAAAAAGAATTTCTGAAAGGTGCAAGAATCACACTAGAAGTTGGGAACCAGATTATCAAAGCTGCAGAACTAGGTTGGCTTAGAGATCAAATTTCTGAACGCGGTCTTGCCTTGAGAGCAGTACTTAGCAACTCTCCAACAACAGACAGGACAGCGCAGGCTTTAGGACTTGCCACCAAATTATCTAAACCAAGATCTGACCGCAAGATATTGAAAATGGATACAACCCTTCAGGGTGACCAGTCCATCCTTATCCAACGCACTTTACGATCAGGACATAGTGTAAAATTTCCTGGTCATATTACCATAATTGGTGATGTAAACCCTGGAGCTGAGATTATTGCAGGAGGAAATGTTGTGGTGTGGGGTCGACTGAGAGGCACGGTTCACGCTGGTGCACAAGGAGATGAGGATGCCGTAATCTGTGCCCTGGACCTCTCCCCTACCCAACTTAGAATTGCAGACCAGATCAACCTTGCTCCACCACAACGTCGTCGACCCAGACCAGAACTGGCGCGGTTGATTGATGGAAAGGTATATGCAGAACCCTGGAAA
>CAZTJD010000131.1:0-12300 GCA_964613985.1 uncultured Anaerolineales bacterium | reverse complement strand
GAAGGAGCATTTGAAATGAAAGAAAATCGAAATGAGATCGAGATTCATGCTACAGCAGAGCAGGTCTGGCAGGTGATGACGGATTTGGAGAAATATCCCGAATGGAATCCACTGCTCTATCGTGGTTCTGGGATAGTTGAAGTTGGGGAAATCGTAAAAGTATCGGCAAAAACAGCCACCAAAGATATGGAGTTTGTCTGTGAAGTTGTAAAAGTGGACCCATATCGCGAATTTGCCTGGAAATTCCATGTCATTCATCCAATCCTCTTTCGTGGGATCCACATTTTCCAGATAGAGTCACTCGGAGACCAAAAAGTAAAATTCATTGATCGCGAGCAATTCGAAGGACTTCTACTGCCAATGCAGGCTAAAGATTTAACCACCAATGGGTTGGATGCGATGGTTGAGATGGGAAAAGCATTGAAGAAACGTTTAGAGCAGGTTTAGGAACATGAAATATTGTCAGACCTTAGGAAATGTGCATGCAAATACTGGAGCAACACTGGCAAACCATGTTGGAGTTTCCATAAAAAGTGATGGGGGCTTGGCACAAGCCCGGTGAGGTGATTAGCCTGGTCGCGATCCCTGATACGGTGGATGCCGATGGGCGGTCTCGTACAGCGCCCTTTGGCAGCCAGCGAACAATTACGCCTTGCCCCTCACCCCCATCTGCGCTACAATCACATTATGAATGACAACTGGGATATTCTAGGTCACGAATGGGCGATAAAGATGCTGAAAAACCACCTGGCTCAGGGAAGGATCCGCCACGCTTACCTGTTCAGCGGACCAGAAGGGGTGGGACGTCGTACCCTGGCACTGCGGTTGGCACAGGCTCTAAACTGCCGGCAGACCACGATCCCGGGTCAACCTTGCGGGGAATGCCGGGACTGTCAACAGCTGGCACGCCAGGAACACCCAGACCTGACCATAGTGGCGTCCGAGGAAGGTGGGCATATCATCAAAGTGGACCAGGTACGAGAAGCACAGCACAATCTCAACCTGACTCCATACCAGGCGACCTACCGCGTCGCTATCTTGATGCGGTTCGAAGAGGCAAACCCTAATGCCGCTAATGCCATGCTGAAAACCCTGGAAGAACCTCCACCACAGGTGGTGATGATGCTGACAACCGAAGACCCGGAGGCTTTGCTACCGACTATCGTCTCTCGCTGCGAGCTGGTCCGTTTACGCCCCCTGCCCCTTGAAGTTTTGGCACAGGGGTTGCAGAAAGAACACAATGTCCCAGAAGAAGAGGCCCGGTTGCTGTCACATATTGCTGGGGGTAGACCTGGTCTCGCCCTGAAGCTTTATCAAGATCCAGAAGCACTTGAAAGGCGTTACACCTGGTTAGAAGACCTGCTGGAGCTGTTGGAGTCCAACCGTGTAAAACGCTTTGCTTATGCTGAATCACTTGCAAAACAACGGGAAAGCATCGAAGAGCAGCTACAGGTATGGTCTTCATTTTGGCGGGATGTACTGCTGGTCAGCTCTGAGTCCTCGGTACCTATTACAAATATCGACCGGGCGGAGGCAATATCCACCATGGCGGAACGTTTAGACAACAGGCGAGCCAGGGATTTAGTGAAGGTGATCGAACGAACCAGGGTACTGCTGTCGCAGTATGTCAACCCTCGTCTGACATTGGAAAACTTAATGTTGAAGTTGGGAATTAATGAATGATGATTGATGAATGATGATTGATGAATGATGGTTGAAGAAAAAAATTTATTGTTTATGCTATAATTTATAGAGTAACCAGCTAAAATTTTCCAGGAATGAATAGGGCAGGCTGTGGATACAAAATCGTGGGACACATAGAGAGGGCGGCAATCCAAGCCGGAGATAAAGCATAATGGTACCTGATCAAAGTAAGAACCAGGCAAATACCCGCGCCTCACTCGAGCTGTTGTATCATATCAGTCGTGAGATTGCGACAACCATTGATCTACCTGTTTTGATTGAACGCATCCTGGTCTTATCAATTGAGAATATTGGAGCACAGAACGGATCAATCATCGTGGTTGATGAGGGGGATAACATCATCACTTCCACCCTGATCATCAACGGGAAACTTGTACAAATTTCCAGAGATGAAATGAAAGCAACCCTGGATCATGGGCTGGCAGGATGGGTGTTACGAAACCAGCAATCGGTGCTGATCATGGATACTACTCTAGATAAACGATGGTTGCGACGTCCTGATGATGCCAAAGAAGCTACTGGTGCAAAATCCGTCATCAGTGTCCCATTCCTGGCAAGAGACAGGGTTGTAGGGGTTATCACCCTGGTCCACACTCAAACAAATTTCTTCCAGGCAAGTCACCAGGCTTTGATCCAGTCGATTGCTGACCAATCGGCAATTGCGGTTTTGAACGCCCGTCTCCACGCTGAAGCGCTTCGAAAGGCAGAAGTGATGACGGCCCTGGCAGAGAGTGCCACAGCGATTACGAGTTCGCTGAATCTGAAAGAAGTATTGCAGCGGATCCTGGAGCAAATCAGCCAGGTGTTCGAATCCGAAGCGGTCTCCCTGGCACTCATCAGCGAAGATAAGGCCAACCTTACCTTTTGTGCCTCGACTTCAAAAAAAGCCTATAGCCCGGTTGGGGAGAAATTAAGCCTGGGAAAAGGAATTGCCGGTTGGGTGGCAGCTCGTAAAACTGGCATCATCGTTCCCGACGCTTATAAAGATGATCGCTTTTCCCCTGACTTCGATCAGCAGACCGGTTTCAAGACCAAGGTAGTCGCATGTGTGCCAATATTTTCAGAAGGGGAAGTTATCGGCGTTGTGGAAACCATCAACCCCGTAATGGGCAGATTCGAACCAGATGCACTGCATGTGCTGCAGGGGATCAGCAGCCTTGCTGGGACAGCAATCCAACATGCGCGGCTGTACGAAGCCCTGCAAGAAACCCATCGACGCTACTACGATCTCTTCGAGAGCAGCATCAGTGGTATCCTGCTGACGGATTTAACAGGAAAGACCCTGGAAGTCAACCAACAATCAGCCTCACTTTCGAGGTTCAGCAAAGAAGAACTTGTAGGGACCGATATTACAAGCTTACACAAAGCCGACTGGGAAGCTTTGGGGCACAATTTTGAAAGCCTCACTGATGGTAAAACGATCTCATATGAATCAAAACTGGTAACCAAGGACGCTAGGGAAATCCCCGTGACGGTCAATGTCCAGTCTGTATCAGTGCGGGGTGGCGAATACCTGCAGTGGGATCTTCATGACGAGACGGAACGTAAAGCGTTGGACCAGCTGCGCGAGGACCTGCTTTCCATGATCTATCACGATTTGCGATCACCGCTAGCAAACGTGTTGTGCAGCCTTGATGTGATGACAACCCTGGTAGATTTCGATGAAGAAACGCCTGAAATACAGAGTTTATTCAGCATCGCAAGACGGTCGACGAAACGTATCCAACGCTTGACTGCCTCACTTTTGGATATCAATCGGCTGGAGGCTGGACAAGCGGTGGTTGACCGGGTCCCGGCGAATATCGAGGCCGTCCTAGGCGAATGCCTGGAGGAACACCAATCTATTTTGATTAACAAACAGATCGACACAAGGATAGAGATCAATAAACCACTGCCTGAATTATTGATCAATGTGGAAATGATCCAACGGGTGGTGATTAACCTGGTAGAGAACGCCATAAAGTACACACCATCCAAGGGAATGATCTCCCTGGGGGCGGAACCGGGTGATGGTGAAGTTCGGGTATGGATAGCTGATAACGGTCCTGGAATCCCCGAGACATACCTACAGAGTATTTTTGAAAAGTTTATCCGTCTACCTGGTAATGTCAGAAGGCAAGGATACGGATTGGGGTTAGCGTTTTGTCGCCTGGCAGTGACAGGGCATGGAGGGAAAATCTGGGCAGAAAACATCATGGGAGGTGGTGCCCGGTTTACTTTCACATTACCTGTGCTGGTTGATGAGACCAACACCAGGTAAGGAGTGACTTCATTTCACTGCAAAGAAACTTGTTTTTAATTAACAGCACAATTGTAAACAGTCTCTCAATTCAAACATGATTCTTTTTTGTTTTTTGTGCTAACATTGGTAGTACAAACTTAAGAAAGGACCAGAGAACAACTATGCATTCCATCACGGACGGAATTTACTATGAAGATGTCTATGCCGGGGTGGTATTGGGGGTGGTCATCATGCCGGAAGGGACTCTGTTTGTCGACACCCCATTTCGGCCTGACCAAGCTCGTGCTTGGAAGTCCTATATCCTCACCAAGAGTCACGGTATGCACCACATCCTGGTCAATCTGGATGGGCATGTAGACCGAACGTTGGGAAACCGATATATCGATTTGACAATCCTTGCTCAACAGAAAACCTTTGATATCATCACCAACCGCACCAACATCTTCAAAGGACAGCAATTGGATACGGGCTCTGAATGGGAGAAATATCCCGAAATGATCGGAGCACGCTGGACACAGCCCGACATTACCTTTTCGGACCATCTGTCCATCCATTGGGGAGATACTGCCATCCATATCCATCACCAACCGGGACCTGCATCAGGAGCGTGTTGGGTAGAAATCCCAGAAAGAAAGGTGATTTTTGTTGGTGACAGCCTGATTGTAAACCAACCACCATTCCTGGCGGAGGCAGACATACCAGCCTGGTTGGAAAGCCTCAGTCTGTTACGAAGGTACCAATACCATGATTACACCATCATCAGCGGTCGTTCTGGATTAGTCGCCTATGAAGCAATCAAGTCCCAGCAAGCTTTACTTCGATCTATCCTGGGACGGTTTGAACGGATGGCAAACCGCAATGCACCACCGAAGAACACCGTAAAAATGGTTTCTGCTTTGTTAGATAAGCTGGATTTTCCAAAAAAATATGATACATTCTACCGTCAGCGTCTACAATATGGTTTGCGCGAGTATTACAAAAACCATTTTGGAAATCCGGATGAAACTGGACAGGAGGCTTAAAATAATTGGCCCAACCCGCTCTCCCATTAACATACTTACCAATTCTTGAATTGACTCGAGGGGAGGCGATTGAATCAATCCATTACGGGGCATTAGCTGTTGTGGACAGTCAAGGAAAATTAATCGCCTCCTATGGTAACCCCAAAACTATCAGCTACCTCCGCTCAAGTGCCAAACCTTTCCAGGCATTACCGTTGATCGAGGCGGGAGGGGAAAAGAAATGGTCATTTTCACAAAAAGAAATCGCAATCCTTTGTGCCTCCCATTCTGGTACTGACGAGCATGTCCGTGTGCTGAACGGATTACAAGCTAAGATCGGGATCCATGAGTCTGACCTGCTCTGTGGAGTCCACCCGCCGATTGATACTGCAACGAACAATGCCCTAGCAATGAGAGGGGAAGAACCAACCCCAAACCACCACAACTGCTCAGGGAAACATACTGGCATGCTGGCATTCGCAAAACTCACCCAAAACTCGATCGAGAATTATATCGACCCGGATCACCCTATCCAAAAACAAATCTTGCAAACCTTCAGCGAGATGTGTGACATTCCAAAGGAAAAAATCATTTTGGGAATTGATGGCTGTTCTGCACCGGTATTTGCCATTCCGTTGGACAAGGCAGCTTATGGCTTTGCCCAATTGTGCGATCCATGCAGGTTGAGCCCGGAAAGGGCGGCGGCTTGTTTCACCATAACGCAAGCAATGATGAGCCAACCTGAGATGGTTGCTGGTCCAGGAATGTTTGATAGTCGCCTGATGAAGGTATGCCGTGGAAAAATTGTCTCAAAGGGCGGGGCGGAGGGCTACCAACAAATCGGGATCATGCCTGGGGTTCTTGGATATGAATCGCCCGGCATGGGGATTGCTTTAAAAATTTCTGATGGTGATGTTTCTGGTAGAGCCCGGCCAGCAGTGATCCTGGAAGTTTTAGACCAGCTTGGGGCAATCACCCAAGATGAACTAGAGGCGCTTGCAGGGTTTGGGCCAAGAGTACCAGTACGAAACTGGCGGAAGCTTGTTGTGGGGCAGGCATATCCAACACTTCACCTAAACAGGGCATCATAAGTTATCCAACTTGGGTGTTCAGGAATGAAAATATGGGATCTACACCATGTCAACCCAAGATTAGGCACATAGCCCCTGATGAATAAAGCACAAGAAATCCACCAGATATTAATGGTCTTTTACGGAGAACCAACCTGGCGATCCCCACTACCCGCGCTCGATGAACTGATCTCCACGATCCTATCTCAAAACACCAACGACGCCAATCGAGACCGGGCTTTTGAATCTTTGAGAGACAGATTCCCGACCTGGGAAGCGGTCAGAGATGCTCCTGAAGAAGATGTGGTGGATTCTATCCGGACTGCAGGATTAGCAAAACAGAAAGGCCCGCGAATCCAAAAGATCTTAAAAGAAATTACTGAGCAACGTGGAGAATTGGATCTCGATTTCCTAAACGACATGTCGACCCAGGGGGCGTACGATTGGTTGCAGCAGTTCAAGGGCGTAGGCCCAAAGACAGCCTCTATCGTGCTTCTATTTTCCCTTGGGAAATCGGCCTTCCCAGTCGATACCCACATCCACCGCGTAAGTGGTAGATTAGGGCTTAGGCCTCCCAAGTTGAATGCAGATAAATCGCATAAGCACCTGGCAGAGCAATTCCCCCCAGATACATATTATAATGCCCACCTCAACCTGATCCGGTTGGGTAGAGAGATCTGCTTGGCACGACAGCCCAAGTGCGAAATGTGTCCACTGCAGGAGCACTGCCAGTATTATGCCGAGCATGTCAATGAATAGAAGTGGGGTGTAAATCGAAACCGGTTCGGAGGATCTTGCAGTCAAATATCAAGATCAGGATTGCATTTCTGAATAAAGTATAATATCTCTCACTTGATGTCAGAAGTCCCTCATGCAACCTTACTCAAATCAGGATAACAATTAAAGGTTTCACGTTTGACAGTTTACTGGAATACAATCCGTTTAAAAGACTTCGGGAGTCTTGGAGACTTTCAAAGTGTGAAAAAGGAGTAAAGAATGGCTTATTTATTTCCTAGTGTTGAATGGCTACAAGCTATGAGGGACAAATTGAACAGCGATCAGGATTATGCAAGGATCGCCAAGAATTGGGAGGGGGATTTATTGTTTGAAATCGAAGCAGATGGACCATTGAAAGAGACCAGCTATTTCTATTTTGACCTCTGGCATGGGACCTGCCGCGATGTCTTCATGGTGAATGATGAAGAACTTGCTGACCTTAAGCCAGCTTACGTATTATCAGCAACTTACAGTCAGATCACCCGCTTACTAAAGGGAGAATTGGACCCAATGCAGGCGATGATCACGCGCAAATTGAAAGTGAAGGGTAGTATGGCATATATGATGCGCAATGTCCCCGTTGTTCTGGATTTTGTTCGATGTGCCAGGGAAATTGAGGCAGAGATCCTGGCCTAATCCTAAATACCGAGACCCAAATCGCCAACTCCTACCAGATAGCAAAGGCTGCCAAGTCGGTTTCAGGGAGTAAGATCACCTATAACCTGTGATCTTTGACAATCAACTCGAGCGATACCTTTTGGTAAGATATTAACAGAAACAGGGAGCGTTAA
This sequence comes from uncultured Anaerolineales bacterium, assembly GCA_964613985.1. Classification (GTDB taxonomy): domain Bacteria; phylum Chloroflexota; class Anaerolineae; order Anaerolineales; family UBA11858; genus CAZTJD01. The sequence continues at coordinate 4,715 of CAZTJD010000131.1, read as the reverse complement.
CCTAATTTTATCTCCTCAGTGGAGTACCTCCCTTATCATCGCTGTTTCCTCCTTTGGCGAAAGCCACCACTGGTATTTCCTCACCAATCCAGTGGTGGCTTGCTTTTTAATAGGAAGTGGGAGTTTTACTCCTACAAGGGAAGCACGACCGTAAAACAGGAGCCAATGCCTGGTTGCGAATTCACCCAAACCCTCCCCTGATGATTTTCAACAATTGACTTGACAATGGCTAAGCCCAAGCCACTCCCCTTTGTTCCCTCAGGAATATTGCTGGCGCGGTAGAACTTGTCGAAGATATAGGGTTGGTCTGTTTGGGGAATCCCAAGGCCGTTATCCGCCACTTGAAGGATGAGTTGGTCCTCTTCAGCTTCCAGGCGGATCGATATCTTTCCATCCTGAGGGGTATAAAGGATAGCATTGGCTACCAGATTCTCAACAACTTGGCGCAGGCAGATTGGATCTCCATAAAGTGCAGGGATATCAGGGGGGGATTCGAGTTCGATCAGCTGGCGGCGTTCCTCTGATAGGTAAAGCAGTTCATCCAGGACTTGTTGAACGATCTTCCCAAAATGGACGTCCTCTTTAAATGAAACCAGACCTGATTCAATCCGCCCCAATTCCAGAAGAGAGTTGATCAGTTCGGAAATGCTAATGACATTGACCTGAATCCGATCGATAAATTCCTGTTGTTGCTCATTGACCTTCCCGACCTTCGGGATCAATTGAATATATCCCAGAATCGCCGTCAGTGGAGAACGAAGGTCATGGGAAACTGTATTCACAAATTCCGTTTTTACCCGGTCTAACTCCTTAAAATAGGAGATATCCTGCAGCGTGACCGCAAAACCGAAATCAGGTATTTCCACCATGTGCGCGGCTAATACATATCCTTCTTCAAGGGTAATTTCAGTGATATAAGGCATCTCAGGATGCGGGATTTTGAAGAGATCAATCAAGACCTCTTCCTGGAAAATCGATTCCAGAGGCTTTCCTTGGATCTTCTGATCGCCCAGGTCAAAGAGAAGCCGGGCTTTGCGGTTAACCAGGATTAACCGGTAATCATGGCTAACCACAATAACAGCATCTTCTATCTGCCCCAGTATAGAATCAAGCTTGTTCCGTTCTTTTTCTGTATTCTGATAAAGACGGGCGTTTTCGATCGCTATTGCAGCGTAATCAGCAAGTGTAGATACTAATGAAAGCTGTTCCTGGTTGAATTCCTCCTTACTATGACGATTATCAACTCCTAGTACACCGATCACTTTTCCACCGACCCTAAGCGGAACATACATGATGGAACGGACGAGGTATTTGGTAACGATTTTTTGAGGTACATCATGGTTGATGATAATCGGTTGTCCTTTTCGGATCACGTCACCAGCAATGGTGTCTTTGACAGGTAAGCGAAACATTCTGACAAACTCGTCCTGGAAGTTTTTTTCAGCGCACATTATCAACTCGCCACTTTCATCATCCAGGATGAGCAGGCTGCCCTCTTCAGCGCCTGTGACTTTGACCGCAGCATCGACAACAGCCTCGAGGACATGGTTCAAATCCAGGGAAGCAGTCAGGGAGCGGCCAATAACACCCATTTTCCAGAGTGAGTCAAGGTTTAACTCAGGTGCTTCTATTGTTGATTGGGATAATGTAGAAACCGAAGTATTTTGCTTCGCTCGACGAGTAAGGCTTTTTTCGAGGGCAGATATCAACTCAGACGAGGTGACGGGGAAATGGATAAAATCCACTACACCTGCTTTGAGTGCGCGGAGGACCAGGGAATGGCTAGCTACGGATGAGAGCAGGATAACAGCACAGACTGGATATCGAGATAATACCGCCTCCACAACAGAGAAGGTTGCATCCTCATCCGAAGTGTTCTCAATAAGGACGACATCAAAGGAGGTTTTCTGAAGCAAGGTCTGCGCTTCAAACTCACTATTTAAACACTCAACCTGGTATCCAGCAGCAACCAAGGTGTCATCCACCAAGCTGGCTAAGGAGGAGTGTTTGATTAAAGCGAGGATTCGGGTATCTGACATAGGATTCAATGAAGCGAGTGTTAATTGACTTTCCAGTTAACCAGGGTTTGTTCCCTATAGAAATTGTTAATCGGAGAAACTTAACCCGGTGCCTGGAGGGTAAAGTGGTAGGTTGATCCCTGGTTTATCATGTTCTCAACCCAAATCTTACCATTATGAGCATTGATTATCTCTTTGACCAACGCAAATTCGATACTCATTTGATGGTGATGTCCGAAGTTTGGGATATCAATATGATATGAGGTATCAAAAACCCTGGGAAGGTTCTTCCTATCGATCCCTGGGCCGGAATCGCGAATTGAAACATGCGGCATTCCGTCTTGATCAGAGAAAGTTCGAATGGTGACTTTACCACCCTTACTCACCCTGATCGCATTCGATATTAATACATCCATAACCTGGTTGACTTTTGCGAGATCTGCCGATGCGAAAACCGGCTTGGAAGGTTTTACTAAATCAAGCCTGACTAGGTTTCCTTGAGACATCGCTTGAAAACGTGAAATTGCACTCTTCGCCAGGTCTAAGAGGTTCAAGGTAACTACATTCATTGGCGCGTTTGCATGATTGAGTAAATTTAATCCTGAAGCGACCATATCTGTCTGGTGAAGCTCTTCACGAATTAGCCGGATACTGCCTGTCTGTTGTTCGTCCAGAGGGTTATTACGATCATCCACCATGATTTGCAGGTGATGTGCAATGGCAGTTAATGAGGTCTGCAATTCAATATGTAAATTGTGTAGTATATCAGACTTGAGTTTCTTACGATCACGAGCGGATTCGGCAAGCTGCATCAAAGAACGAGCACGATGTTCCACTGTCTGGAAGAGTTTTACATTAACCATCGAAATCGAAGCAAAATCCGCAAGGGCTTCGAGTAAGATCTTATTGCTTCTGGTAAAAGGGACGGCGTCATCCCGGACGACGACAAGCAAACCAACGATTTCTTTACCAATCTTTACGGGAACGACCAGAACAGAACGACCATAACGAGCGACTTTAAGCCGTCTGATCTGGGGTCCGTGAATGGATAGTGGTTCCCCTGACAATACGACCAATGAACTGATACCATCATCCCAGGGCATATTCATCTTACTCACAATAGACTGGGGTAGATTATGCTGGGCAATAAGCTTGAAGATTTTACTGTCCTCTTCACGCAGTAAAAGCCACCCTTTGTCAGCCTCAGTTACGGCAACTGCCCCTTCAATGATTTTATCAAAGAGAGCATCACGATCTGCCATGGAAGTGACCGCTTTTCCTATCCCCAGGATGGTAGTCAGTTCACGCACTCGCCGTTGCAATTCAGTGTTGGTCCGCTCAACTTTGCGCGCTAATTGTTCCCTGTCACGGATATTGCGGACCTGAGTCATAGCCCGTTCCACGGCAGAAACAATCTCTGCCTCCCGGATAGGACAGTTGAGGTAATCGGTGGCACCTAGGCGAAAAGCCTGGATCACATCCCATTCCATGCCCTCATTGGCGATTACAATGACGGGCATTGCCAATCCCTGGGACGAAAAAGCCACCAAAAGGTCCTTCCCACTGAGCCCTGATAGTTCCAGGTTGATGATCGCGACATCGGGAGCAAACTCCACTGCTTCCTGAATCGCCATCGGAGCGTCATGGATTACTTTGACCTGGTACCCCATGGGTTTCAATGTCTGCCGGGAGATAATATCACTTATTTCAGGATCTCCCTCAACGACGAGAACACGTTCCTGCGTCTGGATCATAGGATAATAATAGCATGAAAAATCCAAAGTTGGGATAGATAATTCCGAAAATTCATATACCTTACCAAGATGTTAGAATTTTGTAAGACTCATCAGAAAACGCTTGACTCCATCCATTATCAAGACATAAAATTTATTAAATATCCTACAATCCTGATAAGGTGTTTTTTATCATAAGTCCAGGTAACCAACCACAGGTACGGTTTACTATCGATCGAAGGTGATCTTAAAGGAATTTCAAACGATGATCCATAGACGTTCGCAAATTATATTTGTAATTACAATAATAATATTCAGCACCCTCGCTTGTGTTCTTGTTAAGCAGACTAAAATCCAACCCACATCAGAGGACCAACAAACACTGCTCACACCTCTCCCAACCTCGGGGAGTAAAACTCCTGAAAACTCGGTTGCAGTCGATTTGGTTAACCAACAAGGTCAGTTTGTAAACATCTTCCGGGCGGTTAACCCAGGCGTAGTTGCCATCAGAACGTTGACTGAACAGGGCGATGGTCTCGGTTCTGGTTTTGTAATCGACCAGGAGGGCCATGTCGTCACTAACTACCACGTCGTACAAGGGGCGACAGATTTCGAAGTTGATTTCCCTTCTGGTTATAAAACTCGCGGCGAGATCTTGGGTTCAGATCTGGATTCGGATATTGCGGTTTTAAAACTCGATACACTCCCTGAGCATCTCGTCTACCTTCCTTTAGGTGATTCCGATATCGTTGAGGTAGGTCAAATTGTGGTTGCCATTGGCAATCCGCTTGGCCATGAGAGTACGATGACCACCGGCATTATCTCCTCCTTGGGTCGGACGATGCAGTCTTTGCATGAGGCGCCTGGTGGTGGCACATTCACCGCTGGAGACATCATCCAAACAGATGCAGCAATCAATCCCGGCAACTCCGGTGGTCCACTCATCAACCTCAATGGGGAAGTC
>CAZTJD010000130.1:0-12318 GCA_964613985.1 uncultured Anaerolineales bacterium | reverse complement strand
CGGGTGGTTAGCATAGCCGTTTGCCGTTTTCCAAGTACCGCTACTTTGGATAATACGCCCATTTTCATCACCAGAATCAAACCAGGTTCTACCTCCTTCAGCCTGGTTGCCCTGGTCGTTGAGAAAGGTGACATACATATCATTGGTTACTTCGGTAGAGTCCATCCAGTATGCTTCCAGATAAACGATGTGTACCGGTTTCTCTTCACTGTCCCCATCCTCGCTACCCATATGGAATTCCCCCTCAGAGACACATAGAAGCGTCACCCCATCGATCGGGGAGGTCCATGTCTGTCCAACCTTGGTGCAGAGAGGGGGAATCAATGAGTCGCTAGTTTGAGATGGAGTCATGGGACTCGGGGTGGGAAAGCTTACAGCAAGACCGTTATCTTCTGGGGTTTGCGTGCCATCGGAGATACCCGCCAACACAATTTCGGTTGGTGCAGCTTGCAGCGTTTCGATATTACGCCAAAAAACAGCAACCAGGATGATCAACAATACCAAACCTGCAGTCCAGGGGAGCCATTTCCCAATATTTGACCTGTCGAATGCCTGGAATTGACCTGCTGCAGTCTGGGTATCCCCTGGTAGGTCTGGGATGATCTGGGTAGGGACTGGCTGAGTTAAGCGAAGGGTGGATTCGACTGGCGAAGATGATTTGAGGGTGTCTACAAAAGTTTTGGTTGAGGCAGGTCGTTCGTTTGGGTCCATCTGCAAGGACTGCATGATTGCGTGGATCACACCGGGAGATACGCTGGGTGTGAGTACTTCGACTGGGATAAGTGGGTCTTCGATCATTCTCTGTATGCTCTCCACCGGTACCTGACCAGTCAACAAGGTATAAAGCGTTGCTCCCAGCGCATATATATCGGTCCGAAGATCAGTTTTTCCTTGCCCATACTGCTCATGCGGGGAATAGCCAGGTGTTACCGCCCTCGCACCTACCGTTGTGCTGAGAATGGGATCAAAGACCTTGGCAATACCGAAATCCACCAGCATTGCCTTTCCATCCGGTGTAATCTTGATATTAGCTGGTTTGATATCACGGTGAATGATGGGGGGTTTTTGGTTATGAAGATAAGACAGAGCATCGCAAACTTGCTCGATCCAAGGCAGCACCATCTTTTCTGGAAGCGGTCCCCCCCTTTTTTTTAGCATCTCCTGTAAATCTTCCCCTTCGACATACTCCATAACTAGGTATTGTCCCTGGTCGGGAATGATAAAATGGTCTATTAACTTTGGGAGGTTTGGATGGGTCAATTTATCAAGTGTTTGCGCTTCTCGCTTGAATTGCCTTTGAGCTTCTGGGGTGGTGTCCAGGTTCTCTTTTAGAGCGCGATAAGTTTCAAGGTTGAGATCCCAGGCTTTGTATACTGTACCAAAACCGCCTTGACCTAATCGCTTCACAATACGGTAGCGGTTGTTGAGAACTTCCTCGGTTTGAAGAGGCACGTTTGTTTTTCCCTAAAAGTGGATGCTGAGCGACCACGCACCCGGTTTTGTGGGTAGGTTTAATTGTTTTATGTCCACTTTGGTGTTAAGAATCAAGTATAGCACGGATTATTAAAAGCCCGAACCGTTCCAAGAAATTATTGATAGAACTGAAATTAAATTTTCGGATTTGGAAATACTGTCGAGCCTCTTATTTAAAGGTAGAAGAGAAAAACGAAAGTTCTCCATATTATTGCTATAGACTCAAGATTTTTATTTGATAGTCTTCGAGTTTACCTTTTATATTGAACCTATTACTGAGAAACTTGATTACGCTTAATTTTCTAATCGTACGCCTTCGAAATCCCATAATAATCTTCTAAAATCAAGAGGCAGCAGGATAAATATCTACAATACCTTGACATTTTATAGATATTATGTATAATATTAATTCGAAAACATAAGCTAACAAGAATTTTGAGGAAAATATGGCACTCTATCTAAGTTTCAAAGAAATCTGGCGCAATAAAGGGCGTTTCTTCCTTTTCAGCCTTGTCATTGCCTTGATCACCTTCCTGGTGCTTTTTATTGCGGCATTAGGAGAAGGGCTGGCATCTGCCAACAAAGAATACCTGGATAACCTGGACGCTGAACTGCTGGTCTTCCAGGAAAATGCTGATTTTTCAACCCTGGAAAGCCGTTTGGACTACAACACCCTGAAGAATATCCGCAGGTTGGCTGGTGTGGCGGATGTCGGGGCAATTGGCTTCAGCAACGCTAAGATTAATTTAATGTCTGGTGAAGGACTCGATATCTCCCTCGTCGGTGTTGAAGCTGGTAAACCCGGGTCACCACCTGTTATCCAGGGCGAATACATTCGTACAAAACGGGCAAAAGTTGTGGTTATTGATCAGCTCGTGGCAGAAAAGACTGGCTTGGGCATTGGTGATACCCTGACGATCATTTCAACTCAAGGGACTGAAGAAGAACAATTCGACCTCACCATCATCGGTATCAGTGAAAGTCAGAAGTACTTCTTCCAAAACTCAATCTTCGTCCCTTTACAGGTTTGGGACGATATCCGTCCCCAGGCTGGCCCGAAGGAGGGGTTTCAGCCGATCATCCCCAACATTATGGCCGTAAAGTTAGACAATCCTAACGCCGTTGATGTGTTGTCTCAGCTCTTGAAAACGCGCATCAAGGATATTGAAGTAACCGATATCCGTACGGCATATGAAGCTTCCCCCGGTTACGCTCAACAGCAGAGTACCTTAACTACGATGAAAGGATTTACCTTTTTAATCGGTGTGCTTGTAATCGGAGGATTCTTCCAAATCCAGACCCTTCAGAAAATCCCCCAAATCGGGATGCTTAAAGCCATCGGCACATCCAACCATATTGTTGCCGTAGCCGCTGTAATGCAGATTGTCCTGGTAACCACATTTGGGGTTCTGATCGGAACAGCCACCACCTTTGGGATGTCCCTGGGACTCCCAGCAGCTGTACCCGTCCTCTTCAGCGGAACATCAATCACCATCGCCGTCCTCGCTTTGATGTTGATCGGACCTATTGGTGGTTTGGTCTCGGTGAGACTGGCTCTCAAAGTTGAACCACTCACAGCATTGGGAATGTAAAGCAAAAAAATCCACCAGAATATCGGTAGGCAAGACTTCCGAAAGAACAATTGCGAAACAATTTCATCAAAGAACAACTTTGTAAAATTAATCAAAATAAAAATTCAGGATAAGTATGAAAAACATATTACAGACCCAATCAGTAACTAAGATCTATGAAAGCAATAACCTGACCTTTAAAGCGGTTGATCAGGTCACTGTGTCAGTCGCAGAGGGTGAATTTGTCGCCCTGGTCGGTCCCAGCGGCTCAGGAAAGACCACCATGCTTGCTATGTTAGCCGGTTTACTTGCAGCTACGGAGGGTAATTTAATCATCGATGGTCAGAACTTAGGTGATTTGAATGACATCGCCCGAACTCGTTTCCGCAGGCAATATATCGGTTTCACTTTTCAAGCCAACAACCTGGTACCCTACCTCACCGCTTTGGAAAATGTTGAACTGATGCTACGTCTTAATAAGATTTATGGCAAAGATGGGCGCGATCGGGCAATTAACTTATTGACCCGTTTAGGTTTGGAAGATCGGTTAAACAACCTACCTACCCAGCTCTCAGGTGGACAGCAGCAGCGTGTTGCCATCGCACGTTCTCTGATCCATAACCCCAGCGTAGTTCTCGCCGACGAACCCACAGCCAGCCTGGATACCGAACGGGCTAACCAGGTGGTCGAGATTTTCGCTAATCTGATCCACGAACAGAATAAGGCTGGGATCATGGTTACACACGATCTGCGCATGGTCAAGTATGTAGACAAGGTCATCCAGATGGTTGATGGTAAGGTCGCCCAGGAAATCACTGATCGTAGTGAGATTGAACTATTGGCAGGTACCAGTAAGTTTGATGCTATCAGAGAACCCGCCTATCAACTTCCCTTGACGGAACCGATCCCATTCCCAATCTATCCGGATATGGTTCCCATCTCGATCAGTGGTGATTAATTTCTATAAACTTCTATGTAATGGCATCCAATTAATGGGTGCCATTTTAATTTTCACCAATCGGAAAATGATCTACATCCGGCATTATCGACAGAAATGAAAAAACCGGGTTCTTTCGAATGAGAGGGACCAAGTCTTCCACTTTGTTATAAAATACCATAAATTGAGGGGGTCCAAACCAGAAAAGCCAAATGGTTGGGAATTTTTTTCTAAATCTTTTTCCCAGATCATTTTCCAGTAAACACAGTATTGTAATCATAAAAATGCAAATAAAAAAGGGGGGGAATCGATCAATACTGGTCTTAAGGAGAAGAAATCCCTGGATAATATAGGTATCTAAGAACCAGGAAATCATATCATAATAAATACGGTATAATGCTTTCCTGCGGTTGATTTTTATATTCAGGAAAATTTCGGATACAGTAAATCTATACCAGGAAAAAACATGCAATCAACCCAACCAAAAACAGATTCAATCCCCCCCCTGCCTCCCTCATCCCCATGGCACTCGCTTGGGGTTGAAGAAGCTCTCTCCATTCTAAAAACGTCAACCGTTGAGGGACTTTCAAAACAGGATGTCGCCACCCGTCAAAAGGCTTACGGTCTAAACCAACTCGAAGAAGCTCCACCCACCACCCTGCAGCAGATGCTCTGGGCACAATTGAATGACTTTGTCATTTACCTGCTGTTGATTGCTGCCCTGATCTCTGCCGTGTTGAGTGACTGGGTAGAGGCGGCAGCCATCATAGCTATTGTCATTTTCAACGCTATCCTGGGAATTATCCAAGAAAGACGAGCCGAAGAAGCTTTAGCCGCGTTGAAAGAATTAGCATCTCCCGAGGCTAATGTGCTGCGGGACAGCCATCATTTGACAGTCCCTTCCAAAGAACTGGTTCCTGGTGACATTGTTTTCCTTGAAGCTGGCAACTATATTCCTGCCGATGTACGCCTGACTCAGGCAGTAAACCTGCGGATTGATGAGGCAGCACTGACTGGAGAATCTGTGCCCACTCGTAAAGAGGATTTCCTTATCTTAGAGCCAGATGCCCCCCTTGGGGATCGGAAGAACATTGCCTTCATGGGCACCGTGGTTACTTATGGTCGTGGTCAAGGTGTTGTGGTCAGCACAGGAATGGGGACAGAGATCGGCCTGATCGCTGAGATGCTTCAGGCAGTTGAACAGGAACAGACCCCACTCCAAAAACGGTTGGATCAGTTAGGCCGGACCCTGGGATGGGCTGCCATGGCAGTTTGTGCCCTGGTCTTCGTGGTAGGAGCGCTGCGAGGAGTTCCATTACTGGAGATGTTCATCATTGCAGTTAGTTTAGCCATCGCTGCTGTCCCTGAAGGGTTACCCGCTGTAGTAACTATCAGCCTTGCCCTGGGGATGCGTGAGATGATCAAACGTCATGCCTTGATCAGGCGGTTGTCTTCTGTTGAAACCCTGGGATCAGCTACTGTGATCTGTTCTGATAAAACTGGCACCCTCACCCAAAACCAGATGACCGTGACTCGTGTTGCAGCAGATGGCGATTTTATTTCTATTACTGGTAGTGGCTACAATATCCAGGGGGAATTCATGAGGGATGGGAAAAAGGTCAACCTGGTCGATTATCCCGCCATACTGACCACCCTATGGATTGGTGCCCTCAACAATGACGCTACCCTGGAATTGGAAAGATATAAAGAAGGTGAAGCAACCTATCTCATGGTAGGAGATCCAACAGAAGGTGCTTTGATTGTAGCCGCAGCAAAAGCCGGGGCACTACCCAATCCCCTAAATAGAGCCTATCCGCGAGTTCAAGAGATTCCTTTTGATTCAGAGCGAAAACGTATGATCACAATCCACTCGGTGGATGACCCCCGCCCGGAAGATATTTCGCCATTCTACGATGACGGAAAGCGACAGTGGTATGCCATCACCGAAAAAGGAGCTCCGGACATCGTACTCGATCATTGCACCCACTACCAAAACAGGGATGATCAAGCTGTGCCCCTAGACGATGAACAGCGTAGGCGAATTCTGGCGGCAAACGATTCGATGACTCGAGATGCCCTCCGTGTGTTGGGAGCGGCTTACCGTTTAACTCCAGGCTTGAATCACGATAAAGGTGGTGTTCCCGGAGATGACCTCGAAAAAGAGATGATCTTCGTCGGATTGATCGGTATGATCGACCCCACTCGTCCAGAAGTCTCCCCTGCTCTTGAGACAGCTCGAAATGCTGGTATACGTACGATGATGATCACAGGAGATTACCCCAATACCGCGCGTGCCATTGCCATGGACATTGGTTTATTAGATGCGGACCAACAGGTACTGACTGGCAGCGACCTCTCCCGCATGGATGATGATACCCTCACGGTAGAAGTAAACCGCACTGCTGTGTTCGCCCGTGTTTCACCTCAACACAAGATGCGAATCGTGCAAGCCCTTCGCGCTAATGGCGAAGTCGTCGCTATGACCGGGGATGGTGTTAATGATGCCCCCTCGATTAAACAAGCTGACATAGGCATTGCCATGGGAATCACCGGTACAGATGTCACCAAGGAGACCGCTGACATGGTGCTAACCGACGACAACTACGCCAGCATCGTATCAGCCGTAGAGCAGGGAAGGGTGATCTACAGCAACATCCGTAAATTCGTTTACTATCTGCTTTCCTGCAACCTGGCAGAAATAGCCATTATCTTCCTGGCTACACTTGCTGGGCTTCCTTCACCGCTGACTGCCATCCAACTGCTCTGGTTGAATCTGATTACCGATGGTGCCCCGGCTCTTGCGTTAGGCGTTGAGAAAGGTGATCCTGACATTATGGAAAAACCACCGCGTCCCCCAGCAGAACCAATCATCAACAAACAAATGCGGATTGGTATTGCAATGCAAACCCTGGCAATTACTACGGTGACTCTTTTAGCTTATTGGATTGGATTGAAAACACATCCCGAGTCGCTTGCTTATGCCAAAACGATGGCTTTTGTCACCCTGTCGTTTTCGGAACTGCTGCGCGCCTTTACTGCTCGTTCAGAAAACTACCCCATCCTTAAGATCGGCATATTCAGCAATCGCAGTATGAACTGGGCTGTGATCTCATCCCTTGTGCTGTTGTTGGCAGTGATCTATATCCCCTTCCTGAATACCATCTTTGATACAGTTCCGCTTGTTTTCTACCAGTGGCAGTACCTTCTACCATTGCTATTCATCCCAGCGATTGTGGCTGAAATTACAAAGACGATCGCATCTAAAAACTTAAAGCAGAAGATGTCTTGATTCGAAGCTACTCAGCTCGAGAGTCCGTCTCTAACATCTAGATGTCACACTGAATGAAATGAAGGGTCTCTACCTTTGAGGAAGGAGATTCTCCACAATGTTCCTGGGGTACTGCTTTGCCGATGACGGCGATTTGAGCGGGATGCCGTAACGTGTTTCTTCTGGGTTATTATGCTTATTTGCATCGGGGATTTGTTCAGCATGACAGTAGAGTGGTTGCCTAGATTCATATTCTTTAATACAAAAGAATACCCATGCGATTCCAAATCGCATGGGTATAATCATATTTTCAGGTTTAAGATATTAAGAATATATCACACGTAGTTGAAGGAATTTTTCTACCGTTGTATAGAAATTTTCAATCGTCTCGGTCTTTCGGAAACCATGCCCCTCTCCAGGATAAAGGTGATATTCATAGGGCACACCATTGTGCTCTAAAGCGGCAACGATCTCTTCAGATTGATTTTGGGGAACGACCTTATCATCTTCCCCCTGAAAGATGGCAATTGGATCCTTAATCTTATCGGCAAAGAATATTGGCGATCGTTCTCGGTAAACTTCTGCTGCAGCAGGCAATTCACCCAATAAATAATCGGAGTAATGTTCTTCGAACTTGTGGGTATCCGCCACTAAAGTGAATTGGTTAGCAACCCCATATAAGCAAATTCCCGCCTTGAAGAAGCCCGGATAATCTTCCAATGCCTTAAGTACCGTAAAACCTCCCGCGCTGCCCCCCACAATAACCATTTTGCCCTCGTCTACTTTATTTTCATCTACGAGATGTTTTGCCCCACTGATTGAATCCTGGACATCATAAATTCCCCAATCACCCTTAAGCATGTCGCGATATACCCTACCGTAACCTGTACTACCACGGTAATTAACCTGCAACACAGCCCAGCCTCTACTGGCGAAAAATTGAGCCTGGATATCAAATTCCGTACTTCTTTGACTTGTTGGCCCTCCATGGACGCTAACGATTAAGGGTGGTTTTCCATCACTATTGAAAGACGGATTTCGAGGTGAATAGTAAACTCCATGAACAATACCTCCATCCATGCCACTCCAGGTTATTGGCTCTGGTTTCGAATAGGATTCCGAAGGGAGATCCTCTGGCAGGGATCGTCTTTCTATAACTATACTTCCGTGAAGATCTGTCGTGATCACCCGGGTTGGTACACAACCACCCGAAGCAATCATTGCGATCCGTTCACCTTTTGGATCAACAGCAATCTGCCTAAACCAGGAATACCCCGAATTTATCTTAATCTGATGTTCGACTTTCGTGCTAACATCCACTGCCCATAATGTAATTTCAGCATCCTGATTGCGCAGGAAATATATCATTTTCCCATCTGGGGAAAAATCATAAGTCCGTAATCCATGAATCCATGCTGGGATACCGTGTTCAGCATCCCTGCTTGTCAATTGGATGTGTTCGCCGCGGTACAAATCATAGAGATAAAGCTGCCACCAACCACCTTGTTTAACAATATCGGAGATATTGGAGACACCTGAGACATCGGAGACATCGGAGACATAGGCTAAATACCTGCCATCTGGTGAGAACTGGGGTTGGAATACAGAAACATCTGTCCCTCCTGTGATAGGTATTATATCCTGGAGAAATAGGACACCATCGTTCTCATACAGCGCTCCTAAATATAAGCTTGTACCATCCCAGGGCATTTGCGGGTGATTCCAGGCAATCCAGGCAATCGACTTCCCATCGGGATGCCAGCAAGGTTGCATATAGAAATCATCTCCAGAAACCAGTTTGATAGGCCAGGAATTCCCTTCCACATCAACCAACCCCAGGCAATCTTTTCGCTCATAGGTATGGATATAGAGCAGATATTTGCCATTTGGGGAAAGCGACGGCGAAGCTGCTGAGCCAAATGCCGGCGTTATCGGTGTTGCGGTGCCATTGTGAGTCGGCTGACGGTAGATTCGACCTGTCTCAGCTTCAACAAAATAAACATATCCTCCTCCAACGATGAAATCTCCCCCACCGTATCCCACACTTGCCCTAACATTGAAATTATTATTTAGGTCGCGCGCTGCGTGTTCGCCAGGTGCCTGGAGGACAATTGTGCTCATGTCAGATCGGCTTTCACGCCATAAAAGGGTACCATCCTCATCCCAGAGTACATCGCTGAAACTCAAACCACGTGCCAAGTTGATCGGTTGGATAGACGATTTCCATAAACCAAACTGTTTACGAATTTTTTCATTACCATCAAACATGATATTCTCCTAAATTCGCTGCTTTCTTTCTGCAGTACTAAATTCGTATAGGTGCAAAGCTATGCCGGTGCACAATCGAAGGTCCAAGGCTTTCCAAAGCCCTTATATGTTCTGGAGTCCCATATCCCTTATGCTTGGCAAATCCATAACCGGGTATTTGGCTATCCATTTCCAACAGGATGGCATCACGACTTGTTTTGGCAAGGATAGATGCTGCGGCAATGCTGAGAGAACACCGGTCACCTTTAGGTAGAGATACCTGAGCTAGATTTGAATTGGGAAGCTGTAGATAATCGAGCAGTAAACAATCTGGGCAAACCGTTAGCCCCTCCACAGCTCTGGTGGAAGCAAGTCTGGTTGCAGGAAGGATACCAATGGAATCAATTTCTTTCACTGATGCGAAACCAACAGCCCACGATACCGCCAACGCTTCGATCTCTTTTGCCCAATAAACCCGCTGTGTTGGAGTCATTAATTTTGAATCCCGTACACCACATAAATCACTTTGAAGGCTGGTGATTTTTGGGAGGATTACCGCTGCAGCAGCAACTGGTCCGGCGAGTGCACCACGCCCCGCCTCATCGATCCCAGCAATCCATAAAACATCGTTTTCCCAAAGCGCGTTTTCGAAATCTAAATTTGGGTATTCTGGTAGTTCTGAATGTTCAAGATTATCGGTCATAAACACCTCTTCGAGCATTTCGCCGGATTTTCCAAATATCTATGCCCATTTGAATGGCATCTTTGATTGGATTGAGCTTCGTGTCCGAATTGAAATACCAGGGGATTGGAATTTCGACGATGTCATAACCTCGCATTTGGGCAATATAAAGCAGCTCAATATCAAAGGACCAGTTTTGGAGGGTTTGTTTCGTAAATAAATCGATGGCAACCACATCTCTGAACATTTTAAACCCACATTGAGTATCCTGGAGCATAGGAATGACCAGTAGGCGAATCATAAAATTTACCCCACGCCCCCCCCAATGGCGATATCCTGGTTCGTTGTAACGAATGGAGCCATCTGCCTCTCGAGAGGCTATAGCAATATCAATATTTACCAACCGAGGTGGAAGAAAGCGATTTACTTCAGTGATCGGCATAGATAAATCAGCATCACACATGAATCGGAATTCTCCTGTAGCTGCCAGCATTCCTCTTCGAACCGCCAGCCCCTTACCACTCACACACTCCTTTATTACAATAAGGTTAGTATGATGGGTTTGGAAAGAATGAGCAATATCCACGGTTCTATCACTGCTGCCATTTTCAACAACGATGACCTCTGATTCATAAGATTGTTCCTTTAAAAAAGTAAATACCCTCGTTAAGGTGACCGGGAGCCGATTTTCTTCATTATGAGCAGGTATGATGATCGATAAGAATGGGTTGGTCAAGTTTTCATCTCTATCCGTTAGGATCACATCTGAGAAGTTGCTTAAAAATAATGACCTTACCTAAAATCTTGGAAAAAGTTCCCTATAGAGAACCTTAAAATGTGATTGATCGGAATAAAACAATTATGCTGTCATAAGAATCAGTATAACAAACCCAATCAATACCAGGATATCTAAAAAGACAAACACACCGATGAGTATCCATTGAGGACGGGTTAAGCTCATTTTCTTTTGAATCGGTGCTAAGGCTCTTAAAAATCCTGAATCCACATTATCAGCAAATTGTTGGTATGGAACGATACGGTCTCCCTCTGTTTTGATCTCACCTGGTTGAATTGCTTCTGTAATCGAATCAACAAGACGCTTGATCTCTTCTATCGTCATCGCTTGAGGTATTTTCAACAAGCTCGCACCGAGCCGTTCAATTGCATCCATCAATATGATGCGAACACCTGGACGATTGGTGTTTACGTGGGTACCAGGATCTGTAAAAATGAGAACACCGTCAACTTCTTTCTTGTATCCTATTTCAGCAAGGAATTGCCGAAATGCATCTGCCAATTGCTCAGTCCGCGTGATCAGATTCGGCTTTGTAGCTTTGAAGTCTCGTAAGCGGTTGTCCATTACTTCCCAATTATCACCATCGGCTCGGAACATCCCTTTTTGAATACAGTTATTCATCACAGTTATTCCATGGGATCCAAGCAGCACCAATGGAATCTTAACATTACTCCCTGGTATTGGGATATTTCTTAGTATTGTAAAATGGTAATCAAGAACTCGGTTCAAGTTTGCGATCACAAGTTCCTGAGATTTCATCTCGGGAACCCATGTGACACCCATATTCGCAATACCTTTCATTCTATCCTGCATAGAAAGATTACCATCATTAAAAGGAATTGGGGAGTAATCTAAAATTTTCATGAGAAGCTCCTAACGTCCGGGTTAATTTTCCATCAACACCGCAAACTATATTCCTGCAGATTTTTCCAAATATTTAGTCTACTTAGGCTACCCAGGATTCAATCTAGAGGAATTACAATGATCCCCTAGTTGTTTTCCAGATTTTACCAGAAACAACCATCAAAGAAGGAAAATCGATAATTCATTAACAACTCAATCTTATCGCAAATTATGTCTTGCCGGAAGTCTTTTGGCACTTCATCAAAAATATTTGTGAAGCAGCAGGATTTGAGGGAGACCTGGCACTATTCGTTAAAGTCTATGCAAGGATAAAAACACTGGTCATGGGGCAGGGACATGCCCAAGTAAAAAGCATCCCTCATCCAAAGGGCTGCGTACTAGATCATAATCAAACCGATAACCAGCTCTTATGCGGTATTTTATACATTGGATTCAAGTCTCAAGTGCAACCAGGTAATATATGAGAAAATACCATTGAAG
>CAZTJD010000129.1:0-12382 GCA_964613985.1 uncultured Anaerolineales bacterium | reverse complement strand
GCTTTGCTCCATTCAGCATGACAATCAAAAGAATGATGTTGGAAAGAGTACTAGTTTCCGGTCCTTGATTGTTGGCAGGTTTCAACCCTCACCATTCAACCTCATACACCTCCAAATGCCATTTTGCCCATTCGATCCCATTGCGGACTTCTTTCGGCCAGGGGACAAGCCGTTCACCCTCAAGTTTGTTCGCTTCAATATAATTTGTAAAGGTTTCGATAACGCTCTCAGCAGTTTGAGTCGCCCATATCTGCCAGGTATCCAGGCCCATATCATAGTATAGACGAGATCGAATATGATCCAGGTTCTTACCCGTGCGGTAGAAATCGCAAACCTTTACCGCTTCATCAATCACTGAGGCAGGATTGCCTGTTTCATTAGCCAGTTTTTTTCGCAACGCCAGGGTCTGACCAGCGGTGATCAGACTGAGCTGGTTGATAATTCCGGTGGTGGAAAATGATTCCATAAGGGTTGAATTCGCTTGAAAAAATGAAATTTCATTCAAAGACACGGAAGCGGGAAGCCAAAGTTCGAGATCGTGTTTTAGAATCCGCAGCAGATCTTTTGGAACCCCAGTTTGTGCGCTGAATTTCCGAGCGTGTGCAGGGGTGCGGATGGCTTCATACAAATCCTTAAAACGGGTCGCACCGGCTGAGATCATCTTCGGGATTGCAGCCTCAATTGCTTCGAGATTGGCATCTTTTCCCCAGTAAATGATCCCCAGGAATGTTATCATCCCATCAGGATAACGGATTTCCTTGTTTAACTTTTGATAAAGGGGAACCAGTTGCTCCACTTTGAAATTATAAGAATCAAAAATGTCCTGCAAGATCATTTGCTCATTATTTCCTTTATTAATTTCCGCTTTCCATAATACATTGGGGGATCCTTGATCTTAATGATAGCAGCACGATATCTAAAAAATTGCCGGCGATTGCTACAGATTTATTCCAAAAATACGCTTTTTTCATCCACGCCATCTTAAGTCATCCGATAGGTTTCGCCAAGGTAATTTTCATAAAAATTGGTATGCCCTGTAAGTTTGCCTCGGTCACGCAGACCCTGTCTTCAAACCTGGATTTATGGGCTACAGCCTCTACTTCACTCATCTCATATAGATTCAACCCCACGCTGCTGCCCCTGCGCAGGGCGAACCGGTTGAAATTCACGGCAACGAAACGCCTTAACCCGCTTTCCTGCGCCAGGTTCTGCCGGACGATATCAAGCGCATGCTCGATGTCAATATTCCGACGCGGCTCGAATAACACCGCTGAACCACCTGGTTTTAAAATGCGGTAGACCTCATCGAAACCAGCCAGCAGATCCTCCCAATACGACATGCTGGCATTGCAGGTGACTGTGTCAAAGAAGTTATTTTCGAAGGATGTATCTTCAATGCTCTCCACCCGTAAATCAACCTCCATTGCACGCAAGTTCTTTTCTGCGATGTTAATAGCTTCAAGGGAAAGGTCAATGCCATAGAGTTCAGCCGTCGGTTCCACCTCGTGGATCACTTTCAACTGCAACCCCGAACCAGTCCCTACATCCAATACCCTGCTGTGCTGGTCAAGCGGCAGCGCCTCAGCAATCTCCCTGTAAAGTCCTGTTTCTTCCCTTCTTTGTGAAATAAGATTCTGAAGCCAGGCGGCAAATTTTGTTTTAGAAAACGCCGTCATAACTCACTCCCTTAACACAATGATCAAAACAACCGATTTTCTTGCACTGCACGTTTTGCCTCTTCAACCTGGTAGTTTGTGTCACAACCCGGGCAATGTAAATAATATGCATAATAAAAAGCCTGTCCTGGTTTATACTTACGTTTTGGGACTTTTTTTATTAGTGGTGTACCACATTTACGGCAAGGCTGCCCTTCCTGTATTCCTATTGGGGAAGGTAAATCAACCATCCCAAGAAGCATGTTCTCATAAAAAGTATCTGTCTGCAGGTTGTCTCCTTTTTGCGCTTCCATTGCAAGCTGGTCACACCGTTCATTCTCGCGAACATTTGCGTGACCTTTCACCCAAATAAAGGTCACCTGGTGTCCCTGGCACAAAGTGTCAAGTCTCTGCCATAAATCATGGTTCGCCGCCAGTTTAGTCCCCTTCCGATACCATCCTCTCACCTTCCACTTATCCACCCATCCCAGGGTCATCGCTTTCACCAAGTATTCTGAATCGCTGTAAAGCTGGACATTACAGGGTTCCTTCAAGGCTTCCAGACCTTTGATTGCGGCTATCAACTCCATGCGGTTGTTCGTAGTGAGGCGATAGCCCCCAGAGAGTTCTTTCCTGCTGTTGCCAAAAATCAGCACAACCCCATACCCTCCCGGACCGGGATTCGGGTCGCAACCCCCATCGGTGTAGATTATCACTTCTTTCTTATTGTTTTCCAAGGCTTTATCCTGCCAGTCTTTTAGAGGAGCGGTTGTTATGTCCTTTTTCAAGTTTTATAAACGAACTTCCAATCGATCATTTTGATCTAATTTCGTTGGTCGAATCCAGGCAGTCCTCACATGCCGATCACATAAAAAGATCGAAAGATGCCCGACAACCCCGCCGGCACCTTCCTTTATTCCGCGGCACCAAAGACAACTATCCTAATTCAATACAACATGATTGTACCCCAGAAGGGTCTCTGCTTTTAAGGGAAGAGATTCTGCGCGATGTTCCTAAGAAACTGCTTCGCCGAGGGCGGCGATTTGAGCGGGATGCGCTGGACGGCGATTTGAGCGAGATGGTGGGATGTATCTTTAAGGTTGAAATGCCCTTTGGCGCTGTGGGTTTGTCCAGAATGACAGTTGCCAGTAACATTTAATCTGAGGATATTGTAGTCACTTTTTTCCTAATAATCAAACAAAATATGCCTTAAATCTTCTAAATAATATATAGGAGTGTAACGACACAATCTCTGGCTCAGATTTAGAGCTTGGGTGTGAAACTCCAGGCTTCGCATGGCATGGTACACCTGGCGGTAAGACTGCCTTGCAACAATGGCATGACTGGGGTTTCTTTCGTCTTGAACAAGGCAAAACTAGTGGACTGTCAAAGGTGAAGATTTAAAATGATTCGATTAATTAATTGAGGCAGTTTTTGCTATTCCAAGGTAGAGATTCTTCATTCCGCTTTGCTCCATTCAGCATGACAATCAAAAGAATGATGTTTGACAGGGAACTAAGCTGTTTTTATTCTAAATGAGGATTATTTGACGGACGTTCTCTCTGTGAATATCCTGCTACTCTGTGAAACGATGTACCAGTCACCAAGCGCCTGAGATAATAATGCTAAAAAACTGATGTAGAATCTAAGAAGGAGACATCATGTCAAAAATGAAACCTATCCCGGAAGGAACCATTTCAAAAATATTACAACAAGAATATAACCTGACCCTTGATACGCTGAAACCTGTCAACTATGGCGCTGATGAACATGCTCGATCCTACCATGCGGTTACCCGCGATGGCAGCCCCTATTTCATCAAGTTGAGGAGCGGTCCTTTTCACACCGCCGCCCTCTCCCTGCCGAGGTACCTGTATGACCAGGGCATTGATCAAGTCATCCCACCCATCCCATCCAATTCTGGCAACTTGTTTGTAGATGGAAATGGATTCAAGCTGATCATCTACCCCTTGATCGATGGTTGTAGCGCGGCTGAGATCGATCTCACCCCCGCCCAATGGCGGACTTTTGGTCATGCCCTGGCGGCAATCCACCGCCTCTCCCTACCCTACACCTTGAGGAAAAACCTCCCCCTGGAAGACTACGCCCCAACCTGGCGCCGCGGCACAATCGAAAATCTCGCCTGGGCTGAACGGACATACCTCAATGATCCAATCTCCCAGGAACTGGCGGACTTCCTCATGGTGGAACGCGGCGCGGTCCTGGACCTGGTTGACCGTGCTGAAATCCTCTCCCGTATCCTGATCGATGCAGTCCTGCCTCCAGTCCTCTGTCACGGGGATATCCACGAAGCCAACCTGCTCATCGCCGAGGATGGAAGAATCTACCTGATTGATTGGGATGACCCCATCCTGGCACCAAGGGAACGCGACCTGATGTTCATCGGCGGCGGGGTGATCGGTCGCTGGAAGAAACCGAAACAGGCTGATTGGTTCTACCAGGGCTACGGCAGGGTTAAGATCAATCCAAGCGGCCTGGCATATTACCGCTGCGAAAGGATTATTACCGATATTGCCATTTACTGCAACAATGTATTCAAGGAAGAAGGTAGTCTGGAAGAGCGGAGGACCAGCCTCCACTACCTGAAATCGAACTTTGAACCAGGAGGCACGATTGAGATTGCCATGAGAACTTGAGTGGGTAAAGATTTGGTTAAGAAAAACCCAATCATGAAGAGGATATGGGAGGTGAGGATTTTCAAAGTCCCGAGGTTAACTTTTACCTCTTTGGGGAAATCTCAGATGGCGATGATCTTGATAAATGTTTTTATTTTAGAAATCCAGGTCAGCCAGTGGATGAGGTAAGAGGTTATAATTACTCCTGGAGAAACAGTCTTAACAAACCACATTATGAGGGAATTATTTTCAAGGAAAGGAGATCCGCATGATTCAAAAATCTAGATTCGCACTCTTTTTTGGGAACAGGGGATTCTTCCCGTCCTCCTTACAATCTGAAGCACGCACAGAACTGCCGCGCATCCTTGAGGCCGCTGGGAACCAGGTCTTGATCCTGGATGAGGAAGCCACCCGCTATGGGGCAGTAGAAACCCCACAGGAAGGTCAAATTTACGCCAATTTCTTGGCGCAGAATCGAGGGAAATATGACGGTATCATCCTCAGCCTGCCTAACTTCGGCGATGAAAATGGGGCGGTAGCGGCTCTCAAAGAGGCTGGTGTGCCGATTTTCATCCAGGCTTACCCTGATACATACGACCGCATGGGACCAGCTCTGCGACGAGATGCATTTTGTGGCAAGCTATCCATCATGGATGTGTTCTACCAGCATAACATGAAATTCACCGCTCTCAAACCTCACGTAGTCAGCCCATCGAGTGATCGCTTCAAAGCTAACCTCGACTATTTTGACAGACTTTGCCGCGTGGTTAAAGGTTTCCAGAACATGGTAATCGGGGCGATCGGAGCTCGTACCACGGCCTTTAAAACCGTACGTTTCGACGAGGTTGCCCTGGAACGCGTGGGAGTTTCTGTTGAGACTTTCGATCTCTCCGATGTGATTTCCCGAGTCAATGCCTTCCCCGAGCAGGGTAGCGCTTACAAAGAAAAACTGGCAGCTCTTAGAGATTACACTTCCTGGGAAGGCGTCCCCGCCGAATCACTTTCTAAACTCACCCGTCTGGGCGTGGTCTTAGATGAGCTGATCGCTGAATACAATATGGATGGGGTTGCGATCCGTTGCTGGCTCGAACTACAGCAGCAGTTAGCGATTTCCCCTTGCGTCGTGATGGGATATCTCAACGATCATGGCATCGCAGCCTCCTGCGAGGTCGATGTGTGCAACGCGGTGACAATGGTTGCGTTTGCGCTCGCTTCGGGGCAACCCGCGACTGTGCTGGACTGGAATAACAACTACGGGGAAGAGGAAAATAAGTGCATCCTGTTCCATTGTGGACCCGTACCCAGGAAATTAATGACCGACAAAGGACGAGTCTCCGATCATCTCATCTTGGCTAATTCCGTGGGTGAAAACAACAGCTTTGGTTGTGTCGTTGGGCGAATCGCACCTACTGACATGACCTTTGGCAGCCTGACGACGGATGCCGGCAGAGTGAAAGTTTATCTTGGTGAAGGTCGCATCACCGAAGACCCCATCCCCAACAATTTCTTCGGGGCTGCTGGGGTTGCAGAGATCCCAAGGCTCCAAGATGTGCTGCTATACGTGGGCACGAACGGTCATCGACATCACGTCAGCTTGACTACTGGGAGGTACCTGGCTCCCCTCCAAGAAGCCTTGGGAAAATATGTCGGTATGGATGTGGATGTCCCGGTAGCACTATAGGCTATGCCAAACTTAGGTGTGATACTTCAAAACTCCCTGCGAGCCGGCGTGGCTGTTCCAGCTTTTAATGTCCCCTACCTGCCCATGATCGAGCCTGTCATACGAGCCGTGATCGATCAGAATGCCTTTGCCTTGATCGAAACCGCCCGTCTGGAGTGGTATAAATTTGAAGCTGGGGGTCCGCAGGAAGTCGCACAGGAATTCGGGTGTTGGCAATCTCCGGATCACGTCCGCTTGCACCTCGATCACATCCCGGTGATTGACGAAGACGGTCAGCAGGTTGATTATCTCTCCATCATCCGGCAGGCGATTAACTTGGGGTACCATTCCGTCATGGTGGATGGATCACGTTTACCTTTGGAAGAAAATATCAACGCCACGAAACGGGTTGTGCAGCTAGCCCATGCTGCCGGGATCCCCTGCGAAGCCGAACTTGGCGTCATTCGAGGTCATGAAGCCGGACCGCTGCCATCCTACGAAGAACTGTTCAGCTCGGGCGCAGGGTTCACGAAAATAGAAGAAGCGCGGCGCTTTGTAACAGAAACGAGCTGCGATTGGCTATCGGTCGCCATCGGCAATGTCCATGGGGCTATCTCTAAAGGCTATAAAGATCAGAAAAAAGTCTCAGCCCGTCTTGATCTGAATCACCTGAAAGCACTCTCAAGCGCAACCTCCATTCCGTTGGTCTTACATGGGGGTTCGGGAATCCCCCAGGAATACGTACTCGCTTCCTTTAAAAAGGGGATTGCGAAAATCAACATTGCCACCGAAATCCGCCAGGCTTACGAGTCTGCCTTGGAAGAAACCGGCAGTGTTTCCACCGCGCAGGAAGCCGTTTTTCAACGGACAGCCTGGTTGGTAGGTGATTATTTAGGGCTGAAAGACACCCAACCGATCATCATGAAAGGTCAGGTATGAATCTACTGGGCATTGATGTTGGCACGACAGGCTGCAAGGTCGCCATGTTCTCTCTTCAAGGAGAATTGTTAGCTTCAACATACCGAGAATACGACCCTCAAAGCCCTTTACAGGGATGGGCACAACTGGATGCCGTTGCCATCTGGGAGGATGTGAAAGCAGCCGTTCGTGCCGTAATGAAAACTTTCCCCAATGGGGAGGTTAAGGCTTTGTCTATTTCTTCCATGGGGGAAGCAATGGTGCCGGTTTCTAGAGACCGCCAGATCCTTGGCCCCTCCTTACTGAATTTTGATCAGCGTGGGGAAGAATTCCTAGCAGACCTGGCTGGGAATCTACCCGATGAACATTTGTATGCCATCAACGGCAACACGCTTGGTAATCATTTCAGCTTGACAAAACTCAAGTGGATTAAAATCCATCAACCCGACCTGTATGTCCAAACTTATAAGTTCTTAAATTGGGGTGCGTTCATCGCATACATGTTTGGAGCGGACCCGGTCGTGGATTATTCTCTCGCAAATCGCACCCTGCTGTTTGACATTCGACGAGGCGACTGGTCAGATGACCTGTTGACATGGGCGGACCTCGAAAGAGACAAGCTGCCAGCAACCACCCCTTCTGGGACAGTGATTGGGACTGTTTCGAAATCGATTGCCAACGAACTTGGCTTACCGCAAGGTGTGCTCATCGTCAGTGGTGCTCATGACCAGTGTGCGAACGCGGTGGGCTGCGGTGTGGTCGACCCGGGCAGTGCAGTCTACGGTATGGGTACCTACCACTGTATCACGCCAGTGTTTGCCACCCAACCCAGTCCTGGGGTAATGATCGAGCGAGGTTTAAACACTGAACATCACGCCATCCCAGGGAGATTTGTTAGCTTCATCTACAACCAGGGCGGATCGCTGGTTAAATGGTTCCGGGATACCTTTGCCGCAGCTGATTATGCAAAGGCTGAGGCGAAAGGAGTGTCTGTTTACCAAGCGTTGCTCGCCGAAGTCCCAGAGGATATCAGCGACCTGCTGGTGCTACCGCATTTCTCTATCACTGGACCCCCTGATTTCATCAGGGATTCTACCGGCATAATAGCCGGGCTGCGTTTGGAGACCAGCCGGGGGCAGGTGCTCAAAGGCTTGATAGAAGGGGTTGCGTTCTATCTTAAAGAAGTAATCGATTCGCTGCCAGAAACCGGGATTCAATGCCAGGATTACCGCGCAGTGGGAGGGGGCAGTCAATCTGATGTCTGGGTGCAGATCTGTGCAGACATCTTCGGGCAACCCTTCAGCCGACCTGTGATCACTGAAGCCGGCGCCTTGGGTGCCGCGATCATTGCTGGCGTTGGATCAGGTATTTTCGAGGATTTCGCCCAGGGCGTAGCAGCCATGGTCCGGCTCGAGCGTACCTTCGAGCCGGATTTAGCGAAGCACAAGCGCTACCAGGTTCGCCAACAAGCTTACCAACGTTTATATCCGTTGCTGTCTGACATCCTGCGAGAATTAGCTACCAGCACTCACTGCCGGTAAAGAAAGGACAAAAGGATGGTAAAACTTTTCAATCATGAATGGAGCAAAGCGGACCTGTTGCGCCGAGTCGGTCATATGCAGCAGCTTTCAGGAATCCGTTTACTAGAAGCCGGGGACGGCAAGGCGCGTGGAAGCAGGATGCTGGAGGTTCGAACCGGTTCAGGGCTGCGGTTCCTGGTCAATGCCGACCGCGCCCTGGATTTGTCCAGCTGCGATTTCCGAGGGATTCCACTTTCCTGGTATTCTGCCGCTGGGGATGTGCACCCCGCCTATTATGAATCCCAAGGCCTCGGTTGGTTGCGGTCCTTTGCCGGCGGTTTAATGACCACCTGTGGGCTGGATCATTTCGGCCCACCTTGCCAGGATGGCGACTTAAGTTTCGGCCTGCATGGGAGGGTCAGCAATATTCCCGCCTCCCAGATGGGATATTCAGCCACTTGGAAGGAGGAAGATTACGTCTTAGAGATCGCCGGGGAGGTCCGGCAGGCGGCCTTATTTGGGGAAAACCTGGTTTTACGTCGGAGGATCTCCTCTATTCTGGGTTCGAACCACATCTGCATCCAAGACACGATCGTCAATGAAGGCTACGAACCCACACCGCACATGCTGTTGTACCACTTTAACCTGGGTTTTCCCCTGGTTAGCGAGGCAGCGCGGCTAAGTCTGACTGCTGAATCAACCCTGCCGCGCGATGCGGTCGCTCAAAGTGGATTGGCAGAATGGGATCAATTCCAGACTCCCACCCCAGGCTATCAGGAACAGGTTTTCATCCACCGCCTCCTCTGCGACGAAGCTGGCCTGTCCACGATCCAGTTTGAAAATCCCCAATTGAGGCTCGGACTGCGCTGGACTTTTGGTACTGCCAATCTCCCCTATTTGATCGAATGGAAGATGATGGGCGAGGGCGCTTACGTGGTTGGGATTGAGCCTGCCAACTGTGCTGGGGTCGGGGGGCGAGCTGCAGCTCGTGCTCAAGGGCAATTACCAGAACTTGCAGCTGGTGAAAGCAGGGATTACGTCATAGACCTCGAAGTCGTCCAATTAGAATACCCTCAAGGAGAGCACCATGATGGGTAACAAGATTTATCGTTTGCGCGACCTCATTGAACCCGTGGATGGGCGCAGCCTGGTGGTGGATACCAGCCGCGGCCTGATCTTTGGAGCCCTACCCGGGCTGGAGGATTTTTCGCAAGCCGTAAGCTACTTGCTGCCCCTTGCAGACGGCCTGGTAACCAGTCCCGGGCAGGCGCGAAGGCTCGCTAGGCGTACTCAAAAGGAGGCCGCCTTGATCGTTCGCGGAGATTGGACCAACGCACTCCGAGGAGATGATTTCGTCCTTCCCCCAAAAAAGATCAGCTACCTGCCAATGCTTAACCCCTTGGATGCCCTAGACCTGGGTGCCTGTGCACTGGTGATGGATTTTTTATTGGGGTTTGAGGAGGAGATCGAAGCGCAGTGTATAAAACAGGTGGTGAATCTGTCTCTGCAAGGGGCATCAGCTGGGATGCCGCTGCTGGTGGACATCCAGCCGATCGGTCCAAGGGTAGTACTACGAGACAAGGCGATCGAATTGGGTGTCTCCTACGCCTTAGAAGGCGGCGCAGATGGGGTCATCGTCCCCCGGCCAGGAAGTGATTCTATAAAGAATATCCGAGCCATGTGCAACGATCTGCCGGTGTGGGTTGCTCCTTCGAGCCTGGAGATCAATGCACCTGAACTGGGTGAGATTCTGGCGATGGGCGTGGTAGGGTTCTGGCTTGATGAACGCCTCTTCACAGCGGCAAACCCTCTCGCAACACTGGAAGCTTTCCGGGCCTTACTGCACCCTCTAAAAGAAGGTGCAGAATGAAAGTGGGTTTACAAAATCGCCTGGACCGCCTCTTCAACCGCCATGGGGATGGTCGTGCGATCTGCGTAGCTGCTGATCACGGCTACATGAGCGATGTGACGCCTAATGTCGTCAAGCTGCGGTCGATCACCGAATACGTGATCGCCGGTGGAGTGGATGGCATTCTGTTGGCACCCGGGCAAGCGAGTCGACTCGCGCCCTTATTTAAAGGAAGAGATGGACCAGCTCTAATTCTACGGGCGGATTGGATGAACATGCCCCGCCTGGGGACTGCCAACGTCGCCAACGCTGTGCCCCAACGCACATTGCTGCATCAAAAGGTTATCACAGCCGAAGACGCCTTGTCCCTGGGTGCCAGTGCCATCACGATTTACCTATTTCTGGGATACAGTGACCAGATCGAAGCGGGAGGGGTAGCGAGCTGTGCAGCCTTCGTTAATGAATGTCGTCAAGTTGGCTTGCCCTGCATCATCGAACCCCTGGCTTACGGCGGTCAGGTCACGGGGGCTAATATTGTCAAAATCCTGACCCTGGGGGCGCGCATCGCGGTTGAGATCGGTGCTGATGCCCTCAAAATCCCGTACACCGGAGATGTTGACTCGTTCCGGAGGCTGATTGAAGTGGCTGAGGTGCCTACCCTGGTGTTGGGGGGTGCTCGATCGGATTATGAACGGGATGCCCTGGAGCTTTACGCCGAAGCGCAGGAAGCTGGTGCTTCAGGCTGCTTAATGGGGCGCAACGTCACCAAATCACCGCACCCGAAGGAGATGGTCGAACAGCTCATCGGGATCGCCCATAAAGGCTGGACTGTGGATCAAGCCCTGGGCAGCCAGGTCCGAGATTACGTCCGCCTGAAAGCCCATCCAGCTCAGTGTACGGGCTGCAACCTGTGTGTGGTTGCCTGTGTTGCTCAGCATGGGGACGGGGTTTATGGGATGGATCAGGCTCGCTTACGGATCGAGTCATCGGAGGCCGTGGGACAGCACAAGGTCATGTTCTGCACTCTCTGCCAGAAGTGCATCGACGTCTGCCCGACCGCGGCTTTGCGCTGGCACCTTGAAAGCGGCGCGGTGGAACTTCTGCCTGAGCGCTGCGATAACTGTGGAGAATGCGTGGCGATCTGCCCGACGCAGGTGATCATCCATTCAGAAGACGGCATCTTTCTGGATAATGGAGACACACTGCCCTGGTTCCCAATCATCTGCGACCTGTGCGGCGGCGATCCAGCCTGCGCTAAAATCTGTCCCACCGGTGCTATCTTCACCGCTGAACGCTCGGGATTCAGCCTGATAACTGCTTAGGAACTGACCATGGACCTCACCCAAAGAGCTTATTGTAACCGCATTTTACGAGTTGATTTATCCAAGGGGCAGGTTGAAACCACGCCGCTGCCGGAACAAGCGCTGCCCTTGATCATGGGGGGCAAGGGATTGGGAGCCTGGCTGCTATACCACGAGCAACCTGCTGGTGTAGACCCGCTCTGCCCCGACAACCACCTGATCTTCCACAACGGGCCACTCACCGGTACTACAGCGCCAACCGCTGGTCGGTTCGGTTTGACCACCCGCAGCCCTGCCACCGGCACCTATTTCGATGCTTATTGCGGCGGGTATTGGGGCAACCAGTTGAAATATGCCAGCTATGACGCCTTGGTTGTGACCGGATCCGCTTCAGAGCCCGTGATCCTGGTGGTAGATCAGCACAAGGTTGACATTCGACCAGCAAGGCAACTCTGGGGGAAGACCATTTCCGAAACAGGGAGGATGGTACAGGAAGAACTTGGGCGAGGCTGGAGTTCCTTGGCGATCGGTCCTCCTGGAGAAGTTCAGCGCAACCTGGCAGGGATCTTCAATGAGAGCCGGTCCTTGTCCCGCGGTGGGGTCGGTGCAGTGATGGGTTCCAAGAAACTAAAAGCCATCGTAGTACGCGGTAAGCAAGGTGTGCGCGTGTATGACAAAGCTCGCTACGAACGGGCCCTGCAGCTGGCTTTTCGTGCAGTGCGTATGTCCAGCTCGACTACTTTGCTTGGTTTGGAAGGCACCGCCAATATCTTAGAGATTATCGATGTTATGGGGGCGCTGCCCACTTATAATTTTCAACAAGGGCAATTTGATCAGGCATAC
>CAZTJD010000128.1:0-12391 GCA_964613985.1 uncultured Anaerolineales bacterium | reverse complement strand
AATTGATATCCAGCCTGCTCAAATATATATTCCAAATTCCCAACAAAAAGTGGACCTTCGCTGGGATACCAGGTCGGGAACAAATCAAAATTACCGACAACAGTTAATGGCACAACGAAGCGAAATCCATAGGTTGATATTAGCAGAGAGATTCTGTCTCCACTTCTTAATGCATATTGCTGAATTAATTCACGATTAATCAGCACACCATCCTTGCAAACTGCAAGGTCATTCATTAATTCACCCAGACTAGATGCTGCAAAATCATTACGCCAGAAACTGACTCGAGGGAAATCTAACCGATCTACCCCAATAAAGACCCCTCTCAGAGAATTCCCAGAAACTGTTGCGGTCGCATCGTAGCGGCCTACCCGGGCTACATTTTTCACCCCTGGGACTTTCAAATATTCATAAACTGGGAAGAAAAGCCAGCGATGTCCTGAATCATCCTCATGCGAGGTCGCCTCTAAAGCGTCTTCAGCAAATGGATTCATACTTTGTCTGGGAACCTCTCCAAGATCGTAAAAATTCATATCGGAACCAACTTTGTAGAATTCTTGATCATAAAGATGTGTATCTAAAGTTTTCGTTAGAGAGGCGGTGAATGCGGAAAGACTCAGTGTGAGAACAAGGAGGATCAGCGGTGTTGCATATGTGCCTGGGGTTCGTGAGAGATGACGAGCAGCGAGCAATATCCCAACATTCTTGGTATGGGAGATAATCCAGGCAATTGCAGACATGATTGGGGGAATTATACGAAGAATGAATAAAGTAAGAGCGAATATTCCAAGGGCGGGAACAATAAAAAGGAGTGGGTTGTGGAAGGGATCTCCCGAAGCAGAATTCTCCATAACGACCAGACTGCCCTGTTCTCTAAGAAGGTAAGTGCCGTAAGCTGCTGGAATTAAGATAAGGAAATCCAAAAATGCCCTTTGCCACCAGGGAGGTCTTGATAATCTTGCCTGTTCTAGCTTGTAGGATACAATCGTATGCCTGGTAGCACGAATTGCAGGGACGACCAGAATGACCAAAGCCAGGACCATACCAATTAAACCGGTTCGAATTGTTGCGCCAGTCAGGCTGATTCGCAGATCAGAACCCACGGAAAAATCGAGAAAGCTGCGGGTGTTTCCAATCATTTTTGCGATCAAAAGAGCCAGAGGAAAACTGGCTGCTAATGCCATGATGCTTAAGACCAGGTTTTGTAACGCAATGATACCGATGATCTGCATCATTGTACCCCCCCGGCTGCGTAGAACTGCAATCTCACTACGTTGACGCTCGATCGATAAAACAGCAACCAGACCAATAAACGCAAGAATCAAGCCTATGATTGGAACCGAAAATGCATAAAGGAGAATGGTCAGTAATGCTGATGATTCTTGGTACTTTACTAAGGCCTCTAGTGGAGAGTCTATTAGTTTTGTGTCCGGTAGCAGGTTATTCAGTTCTCGTTGGACAATGTTGATTCGAGATATTAGGTTCTTGGCATCACTTGCATGCACATTCGAACCATCCAATACAAGATACCAGATTGCGGAATAGATTTCGTCAGGAAGGATTTTACTGATCCGACCTGTAAAATTATCTTCGGAAACCAAGAAGGAATCTTTTAGATTTTGTGGGTTAAAAATCCAATATTCTTCATCAGGATTGAGGGGTTTCCATATGGCAGAAATCCTTACTGGGATCTGGGTGGAGGTCTTCGTTCCTAATTCTGTAATATCCTGGATATATGATTGATATTCTTCACCGATCTGGATGCCGAGTTCGGTCGCGAGTTCTTCACTTACCATCACATCCACTGGACCTTCTTGGGCAGCTAACGTCGGGATTGAGCCCTCTACTATGTTGATATGGTCCTCAATATTACTCATCAGAAAAAAACTGGATATTGCTAAACGGCGGTCCTCATCTGCAAAATTTGTTTCACCAAGTGGAAATACTGGATAAGGCTCAGTCCTGTAATATCGTACTGCATGTTTTAGGGGAAGGTCAAAGATAGCTGCGGCTCTTTCGGTAAAAAATGTATCAGCAGGTAGAACTTCTTCCCATTGTTTGTTACCATACCATCCACCGTTGTAATGAAATACGAAGGAGAAAGGCGGTCGTTGCGATCCAGTATTCTCATTAGAAGTTGTAACCTTTTCAGTAAAAACCTGGTAGTAAACAGCATCTGCGTATAAGGGGATGCTAAGGGTTAATGATATCGCCGCTGCCAAACCAATGGTTGCAGCCAATATTAAACCTCGCTGTGAGATTAAACGTTTAACGGCAATGATCAGAATTGCCCAAGCGCGGAGAATAACACCCATTTGTGACCTCAGGGTCCGATGACGATCTGACCTTCTTCGAGACCTTCGAGAATCTCGACTCGATCTTCCCCTTCAATCCCTAATTTAACATCAACTCGTGCTTGATATTCGCCTTCCTGAACAACGACAAACTTGCGCCCTTCAAAGGTTCGAATGGCTTGTGGAGGTAGCCAGAGCACATTTTCTTTGTATTCTAGAATCACGGTAACACGCATAAGATCGCCAACTTCTAAGTTTGCTTCTAAAGGATTGATTTCCAGGGTGATCCTGGTGGTTTTATCTTCGTCCTCACCAGAAGTGCTGCTTCCGATGTAAGGTAAGCGTCTGATGTACCCGCTATAAATTTCACCGGGTCGGTTAGCTATAGTCGCTGAAACCTGCATTCCCTCTTCCAGGTCCAATAAATCCTGACCGGTTAAGTCAGCACTTATCTCCAGGTGATTAAGATCCGCAATGACTGCGTATGTATTGTATGCCTCAACGGTTTTACCTTCGCTAACACCGAGTGATATGACTGTACCATCAAAGGTCGCTGTTAATTGGGCATCCCGTAGTGCCTGTTCTAGATCCTCCATACCGAGTTTTGTTTCTGCTAATGCAATTTCAGCTAATTCCACATCATTTTCCTTGAGTGCTAATTCAATATCATAAATGGAACCAGAGAGGATCATTTCAAGCTTGTTCTGAGCTTCGATAAGCTGAGCGTTGGCGGTATCTAACCGGGCAGCCGCAACAGCCTGTTCGAATTCGTTGCCAGTTCCCATCATCCCATTGTAGTTACGCACAGCTGTATCGTAGGCTTGTTGAGCTGCTGAAAGTTGACTCTGCAGACGTGCCCGTACTAGATTGTCTTCTGGTTTATCCTGGTAAGGGTCGAATGCTTCTTGGGCGTGTTTTAGATTTTCCTCAGCTAGGACAACCTGAGCGAATGCTGCATCGATATCTGCCTGATCTGCCGTTGATTGGGTAATACCGAAAGCGCGTTCTGCATCAGAAACAGCTTTTTCTGCTTCAGCAACAGCTAGTTGAGCTTCAGCTATCTGTAGTTCCAGAGAAGTAGTTGTTAATTTATATAATTCAAAATAATACCTGGCGTTTTCAAGGTTGATTTCTGCTTTTCTTAAGGCAAGTTTGTCCGCTTCATAATTCCTTTCGAGGTTATCTAGTATCTCTAAATCCGCCAAAACCTGTCCTTCGATAATTTCATCTCCTTTTACAACATAGACATTGCGAATTCGACCGCTGGTCCTGAAGAAAAGTTCTTCTTCTGTGACGGGTGCAACTCTGGCATTGAATTGCAACTCATCGGCTATATCCCCGCTTTTTACTTCATAGGTGGGTTTTGTAGGTACGATAGAGGTTGGGATAGGGGTTGGTGTGGGAAGTTCATCGCTTTCGGCAGTTCTGCAACCACTGACAAATGTAAATATCCCCAGAAAAAGGATGAGAATTAAATTCTTTGATGAAAAATACGTGGTTGAGGTTGTCAAACTCTTTTTTTTCAATAGGATATCCATGGTAACTCTAGCCCTTTGTTAATAACTTGAGTTTAATTTCACGAATGGAGAGAAAATGCTATCTTTGGATTATTTATGGTTATCTGGTCAATCGTATCAGGTGGAATACCTCGGGCGATAAGGGCAGGTATAAAAGTCTTGAACAAGGCAGTATACCCTCGGATTCCATGATCTGCAGGTTTACCATCTGGTTGTGAAGGATCGAACCAGCCTGCATCGTGTGAGAGTAGGATTTTATTAGAATAGCCGGCTTCAATTAATGTTAAAGTTTGTTCTATCATCACTTCATCAGGGGTCCAACCAGAACCTATTGCATCAATGGAAATGTATACACCGCGTTGGGCGGTTCGAAGCTGGTAGCCAATATCCGGCTCAGATTGAGCATGAGTCCAGATAAACCGTTCAAGGTTATGCCCCTGGCTCTCAAGAAGGTTGATTAATTTTTCAGCTAATTTACCACCTATTGTGTGGCATGCAATCACGGCTCCAGTACGCTGACTGGTGATTACAGCTGCTTGTAGATTTTTTTCTTCCAATGGGGTGATCCCTTCGTCGGATACAGCCATTTTTATGAAACCTGCTTTTGTATGTGTTTCATTAATTCCTTGATTTATCTCTTTAACCCAAAGATCTGCAAGTCCTTCTATAGTCATTTTACGAATATAGGCAGGAACATAAGCTTCTCGATAGACGCCTGTGGGTGCGATGATATTAATGTTTGTTTTAGCAGCAAGTTTCCTTAGAATTTCCGGATTTCGACCGACGCCAATCGTAGAACACTCTACAAAACCAGTTACTCCAATTCTAGATATCTCATCAAGGTATGGTTTCATAACTGACAAAACATGCCTTGGGTTCGCTTGAGCATAACCAGGAGCATAAGGTCCGCGTAAATCGGTAAATAAATGCTCGTGTGCTAACGTCAATCCTAATTCTTCTGCCGAAATCACCCCCAGGATGGTGTTTATTTTTAATTCTTTACCGTAAATTTTCATTTAGGTTTCCATAAGTTAGTTTTTGTTTAACAGAAAGTGCCTCGATAATTATATATAGCTTCCAACTATCTGGGAATACTTAATCTTATTGTCTGAAAAATATCGAGCAGAAACAGGGTCGGTAAAAGGGAACTGTAATAAGGAGGCAGGATTGGTAATATTCTATTGCTTTTTAACTTAGCGGCAGTTGATCCTTAATATTAATAACATTCCCTTCTAGCTTTTTTTCTCTCAATTCCCCCCGGCGTTTTTGGATGTAAT
Source organism: uncultured Anaerolineales bacterium (assembly GCA_964613985.1). GTDB lineage: Bacteria > Chloroflexota > Anaerolineae > Anaerolineales > UBA11858 > CAZTJD01. The sequence goes on along the minus strand of CAZTJD010000128.1, from coordinate 7,303 downwards.
CACCAGTACGCCAACCTCGCCTTGCAGACGTCTTTTTAATTTTCCCATCCGGCAGTTGGATGTGGGCGAAGCGTTTTTTGCGATATCTTACTTGACCATCCTGGTCAACATCCCGTTTTTACCTTTCGTGTTCTGATCTTTAGCCATGGTAACAGCTGCTTTTATCATAGCTTTATTTAAGTCTTTCAATGGCTGTGATATCTCTGAAGATGTCTTGGGCTTTAGCGTGGGTAGGACTCCAACACCTGGTGTAAGCTCTTTTTGGTCGGGTCCTTCTACGACAAGTGTCTCAGTACTATCTTGCTTTAGTTCACCAGTATTTAACGATGCGGAATCAATCAGGCTATATATATCCCAGGTATAACACCAGGCAGGCCATGGATTTCAGTCAAGTTTTGCCTCTCGATTCCAGCGATTCCAGGCTAGATTATGGAACAGTTTGGCAAGATTACGTTTTTCTGGCACAGATAACACTCGCTGCAACCATTCATTTTCTGCATGAGCAGCCCGTTCAAAGCATTTTTTTGAAAATTCAGCTCGTTCTTCTGTAGACGCATTTTTTCGTTCAATTGCTCCATGAATGAACTCCTGTTCCAATGAATCGCGATCCGCTACAAAGGCATTTAAGCGTTCATCATATTGACGTTCAACGGCGCGATGGAGTTTTTCATGAGGCCAAAAAAGAGTCCCTGGATCGAAGGTTTCGGTTGGAGCTGGTCCCATTTCTGGGAGTGGTATATCAACCCAAAGAGGTTTGAAGATCCCGGTGCAGGGTGCAGAGCTGCCTGTAGCAAAAACCAAGGTTTGTTCGCCATCGAGCACCGCAATTAGTGAAGCTGTTGTCTGGCTGATCCTTATTGGGCCAAATCCAGCATGCATGCATACATTTGCTTTGGTAAATCCTTTACCGGGGTCGGGGTGGTCTTCTTTGTCACGCAAAATTGCTGCCACTGTTTCAACATCGATTTGACCAAGATGGTTATTTAACTGGTCTTGGGTCTTATTACATCGATAACGGGCATTGCTGAAAGTCGTATACAAGAAATCAGAATAATCTCTTGACAGGTTGTTCGAAGTGCCTGGATGTTGGAGATAATCTTCAAACCTTGAAGAAGCGCTATCCCACTTATTGCTTATGGTGAGAATATTGGATATGCTGTAAGTTTCTTCTACCTGGCGAGCCACCCAATCCCTATCAATCGTTTCGAGAACCCATGCATCTTGAGCATCAGCAAGTAAAAAACTATTGTGATAATACATTTCACCTTGTTGAACACAATTACCCCCCTGACCATATCTTTCGAGGAGCTCAACAATCACTTCAACTGCATCTCTCGGGTTGGTGGCGCGTTCCAAGGCTAATCTGAGTAAGTCCATCCCAAGCAGGGCAGGTTCTTTATTGGCAGGAATTTTGGAATAGACAGCTTCATTACCGATAGCCAACCCCGCTTCATTGATTCCCATTTCAGCACCCCACATCCAGAAAGGTTGTGAGAGCAGCACTGCTAGTGTTTCCCTGACTTGAGGGATACGGATGTATGTGCACTCAACTTCTTCACCAGCCACGTGTTTTATTTTAGGTATATGAACAAGTTGTTGAGCCTCATTTGGTGGACGATCGGAATTTTTTGCGAAAACACTTTTCTTATTTTTAGTAACTGATGAAGAGGCGATGAATGTATCACACATAGTTCTCCTGTATCAATTGTAGATCGTCCAGTAATTATCTTAAATTTGTCATGCTGAATGGAGCAAAGCGGAATGAAGCATCTCTACCTTGGAGTTGCTAAAACTGCCGCTCTTCATTAATCGAATCATTCTAAATCTTCATCCTGGACAGACTACTAGCTTAGACAAATGGCTGTCTGAAAAAATTTTTCTCGCAAGGCTCTATAAGCGTTGAGTAAAATTATAAACGAAAAATCCCCTGAGTATAGAATATTCTGGAGTGAAGATGAATTTATTTTTGGAAGGTGGTTGCTCTCCCACAACCAGATAATTATTTTTGTTCCACCTTATTAACCAAAATGATCGTGTTACTGAATAACTTGGGGATTTTCTTGATTTTCGTTGGAATTAATATCCTATTTTGATGGTCTCTTGTAACCTCGGGAGTAATATTGTGTTATATCCAATATCAATTCATTGTTTTTTTTAGTTTTACTTAATTTGTAATTCGACCAAAAAAAGTTTATTTTTCGTGTATAATATGGCGTCATATTATGGTGAATAATAGAACTTGGGCAAATCAATGGGGGATCAGTCATAAGGCAAAATTCCACTGGAAAATCCTTATTTGAATCTTGATGCCTGTAGTTGAAAGATTTTATTTTTGCTCAGAGACTGGTGTAAACTGCCACGGAAGGAGTTCATTTTGAACGATAAACAGATCCAGTTCATTTATAGTGCCTTGACCAGCAATCGAGGACGACGTTTTTTGCATATAGCGCAGGATCTTTGGTTACGGCAACAAATTGCTTATGCGGCAAAGAACAGCCCATTCTATCAGGATAAATTTTCCTCGTTGAATGTGGATATCGATAAAATCAGGTCAGTTACAGATTTACCGAAATTAGGATTTTTTACTCATCCATCTGATTTACAATCTGATCCATTTAAATTCCTGGCTGTTCCACGGGATGATATTCTATATGCTATGTCTTCCAGCGGAACAACAGGGGAATCGAAAATTGTCTTTCTAACGAAAAATGACTGGGAGATCGCTACCCGATCTGTAAGTAATGGTTTGGCCATGATGGGTGTCAAGACAACGGATGTCGTCCAAATTCTCTTTTGTTTTGGTACTCCTTCCTGGATGACAGGTTCGGTGCTTCAAAGTGGATTAGAACGTCTTGGTGCTTTTGTTTTACCGACTGGCAATGCTATTGCAATCGAAAAGCAAATTGAGATTTTGCAGAAATTTGGCTCCACGATGCTGATTGGAACCCCAAGTTACCTCCATCGATTGACGGAAGAAGGGAGGCAGTTTGCTGACCTGAGCAATCTTAACGTACGCTTAATTCGCTTAGGTGCTGAACCTTGGTCAGAATCCTTCCGGCAATATTTGCATCAGTCTTGGGGAGCTGAAGTTTATGATTCTTATGGCATGATGGAACTGGGAGCTGTCGGTGCAGCGGAGTGCAAAGCACGTAGTGGGCTACACTTAAGCCCATATATTATCACGGAAGTCATAGATCCACAGACAGGGGAGCTGGTGGAAGATGGAGAAATTGGTGAACTTGTCTATACACTCGTAAAGCGGGAAGGAAGTCCTTTGATCAGGTACCGTTCAGGTGATCTCGGGAAATTACTCCCAGATGAGGTTTGTCCCTGTGGTGAAATTCCCACGGATCGAATCAGTAGATTATTGGGTCGTTCTGACGATATGCTCTTTTTAGGCAGTGGTGAAAATGCCTATCCTTCCCATTTTGAATCTGCTTTGGTCGGTATTGAAGGATTATCTGCTTTTCAGGTCCTTATTGATAAAGATGGTTACAAAGACCAGCTCACGATCCGGGTGGAAAAAAATCATCAAATCGAGATAGAAGAGCAGCTGATTATCCAAAGGTTATATGGCAGTCTCCCTTTCCTTGAATACGAAATTCATCAATCGAGGATGATCGCCCCACTAAAGTTTGATTTTATCCATCCAGGCACCCTTAACGAAGAGACCCCGGTTAAAATTCGACATCTTGTGGATCGCCGGAATATCGACTAATCATGAAACAACGTTATTTCCACCCTGAAATCGAGCGTGCGCCACTACCTCAATTAATATCTCATCTAGATGAGAAATTGGCGAGTACAGATGTTTTCGTCCGGGCAGCGAAATCCCCCCTTTATCAAGAAAGGTGGATTAATGCTGGAATCAACCCGTCAGGAATCAAGTCTGTCGAGGATGTACAGCGCCTCCCGTTCACGAACTCCTCCGACCTGAGGATCGCCCAGGAAAATCATCATCCCGATGAGTTTATATGCGGCAAGGAAAGACCCCGTTTTTGGATCAGTACTTCAGGGAGCACAGGAGTACCGAAATGGGTTCCTGTTGGAGGTCAAGATCGATTTAATAATATACAGATTGGATACCGGCTGTTGTATTTCCCGGATAAACGTCCACCAACTTCAGACGATGTCGCCTTTGGAGTCAGTGCCCCAGCACCTTTTATCAGTGACACCGGGGCCTGGTCTGGTTTTATTAATGATCTCCTTGGATATGGGCCGCAAGATTTCGGGGATTTTGAGCGGGTTATCTTTTCATATCAAGAAGGAATTGAAGGCACGGCGATGGCAATAAAGCGTAAAGTTTCCATCTTTATGGCCTTTCCCAGCCTGGTGATGAGAATTGCTGAAGGGTTAAGTGAGAGTGCTCCTAAATTAGCGCAACAGCAGTTGAAGGAAAAATTTAATCTCGTAAACCTCTTAGTATTTATTATTACGAGGGTAAAAAAAATTCGAGCCCGTAATATTGTTAAAGTCCATACAGGTGTTTTTGCTGGGGAACCTTTGGAACCTTATCGGAAAGCACTGCTTGACGCGTGGGATCTGAGGTATACCTATAACATGTATACCTCAACAGAATTCCAGATATCTTTTGCTGAGTGTAGCGAACAAAATGGGATGCATGTTTGGTTGGATGCATGTTTGCCTGAAATTATCCCCCAGCACGAACTCGATCGCGAAGATGAACAGGATGGCTACATCCCCAAGGCTATCCCATTATGGGAAACGCAACCGGGAGCTGAAGGTGAACTGGTCTTGACCAATTTTGCCCAAACTTTTCCCTTGGTGCGCTGGCGTACCTCGGACCTGATCCAGGTGGTAAGCACAGAGTTATGTCCTTGCGGTCGTACCCATCCCCGTATCAATATCCTTCAGCGATCTGATGACCTGGTGAATTTGGGCGTGATCCGATTCTCTACCTTTACAATTAAAGAAGCCCTGGAAAATATCTCAAAGCCATCGAAAATTTCGAGTTGGCAGTTGAGGGTCGGGCGTAAAGGTTATAAACCATTGCTCACAGTTATTATCCGTCCTGAAGGGCTGGTTGATGAAGGGGAATTAACGGAGAGTATTCAATCAGCTCTTGAAAGTATCGAAGCATTAAAAGCAGGATGGGAAAATAGCTTAATTTGTAAACCCCGGATTTTGATTGACCACAATTTAGGAGATCGACTTTCCTCTTCAGGAAAACATCGCCCACTGGTCTATGAAGAAAACTAAGAGGAGTGTCTGTGGAATCTTTACCCAATCTTGATATTTTAACCGGTCCGGAAGAACCTGGAAATATTCTTTCTCTGCCCATTGATAAGTTGGTACAGCATCAGGACGAATTAATCAGGGAAAGCCAGATATTCCGAAAAGCCTTCAAATCGAAGTTATATCATGATCATTGGAATATTAAAAAAGACGGTCTCGACCATCTTCAAGGTCGGGATGGGTTACAGCACCTATCATTAGTTGATGGGAAAGACCTGCTTTCTTGTTTTGAAACAAGCGAGAGTATAAACAAAACGTTGTTCACAAGACCACTTTTCTGGTTAGTTACACGCGGGACGACAGGTGCTAAAAAATGGATTCCAATTACACATCAGGATATATTACACTGGTTTAAACGAGTTCACAGGTTGCATTATTTATATCGCGAAGAGGGGAGGGATACAGACACCTTGGTTCTGGCGATTAATGAGCCAAAACCCAGGGCAAGTAATGCCATTCCTTACCTGTGGGAACAGGTAGATTATCATCTTGGCGGTGCAAATATTGAATGGATCATTGTTTCGATGGAAATGCTCCCCCGGAATCATTGGGATCAATTTGTAATCCAGAAACAACCGGATTGGATCATGTCATCTGTCAAGGATGCTTTCGATTTGGCTGAAAAGATAGATTTACAGGGTCTTCCGGATATAAAAACCGCCCTGCCAAAACTGGAAAGAGGATTCTTTTGGGGAGCCAATCTTGACGGAAGTGAAGATCAACGCTCAAAACTGAGATCCACTTTTGGGCTTTCGGAAATTTACTCGCTTTATTTTAGTGCGGAATGCAGGGAAATGTATGCTGAATGCAAATCTCACCATGGTTTGCATTTGTGGATGGATGGCGCAGTTCACGAGATCCTCTTGAGCAGTGGTGAAACCCTGTTTGTTGACCAGGCAAAACCTGGGATGGAAGGCGAATATATCGTCACGACCTTCTACGAATCACTCCCCCTGATCCGTTATAAGACCGGCGATATCATCCGGGTTGTTGATACCGACCCTTGTGAATGCGGGATTACCCACCCGCGAGTTGAATTTATTGCTAGAGTAGAAGAGGGATAAAGGAATTTCCAAAATCAAGGTCTACCACCTCAAATTCTACCTCATTCTATACCCCATCAAGAAAGAACCCAATACAACACAGACTTCCGAAGTTTCTAAAACTTCGGAAGTCTTTCCCTTCTAAAACTTCGGAAGTCTTTCCTTGAACTAATGAGTAAATATCTTGAACTACCCCCCACAGGCAAAGGATTATGTCCCTTTCACGATGCCCATCGTGCCAGTTTATCCGTAAATATCGAGGAGAACTACTGGCATTGTTTCGCTGGTTGCACTGGCGGAGATGGAGGATTTGGAGTCATTGGATCGCTGGGTATTCGAGGTTGATCGGCAAACACCCCCAGAAGAACCTTCGCCTACCGGCGAGAATTTACTTGATGATGCATCGCGAGAAAAACTGCCGCCACTTTACAGTGGTGAAGAGTTGGGATTAGAAGCCTTAGCGCCCGTTAAATTTTTCACTCCAGATAATTCGTGGAGTTGGTATATCTCGGAATTTGACGGAGACGACATCATGTTTGGATTGGTGATAGGCCACGAAATAGAGCTGGGCTACTTCTCAATCGAAGAATTGAAATCAGTGAAAGGTCCAATGGGGTTGCCGATTGAGAGAGATTTGTATTTTAAACCGAAAACATTGCGGGAATTACGAGAATATCATCAAAAGGGTAGAGGAGAGGGTTAAGGCTATACTATTATATATAATATCTTTTGGCATTTATAAGGTTCTATAGGTTGTTTTTAGAAACCATTTCTGTAACAAAAACCCGAAGCGATTTTCGGGTCTTGATTTTCAGACTATGGGCTATTACACATTTTTCCATCTCCCAAGAAAGTGGAGTTATTGTAGTACCTGTATTTCTAACACCCTGTAATCTGGTTCTGAAAATATTTCAGATTGAACTAGTAACCTAGCCAATTCTGTTTTAACTTAATGCTTTCAGATGACATGTTTCACAGACCCTTTCGAGATATTTTCTTTGTTT
>CAZTJD010000127.1:0-12450 GCA_964613985.1 uncultured Anaerolineales bacterium | reverse complement strand
TGTAGACCATGGAAAGTCAACGCTTATTGAAGCTTTGACTGGAATCCACCCTGATCGGCTTCGTGAAGAGCGCGAACGGGAGATGACAATTGTTTTAGGTTTTGCCTGGCTAACCTTACCAGACGGTGCAGAAATTGGTATTGTAGATGTACCCGGTCACAGGGATTTTATTGAAAATATGCTCTCAGGAATTGGGGGAATCGATGCCGCTCTATTTGTTGTTGCTGCAGATGAAGGTGTGATGCCTCAAACCAAAGAACATCTGGAAATCCTTGATTTACTTCAAATCCAGGGCGGTGTAGTTGCGATTACTAAAATTGATACGGTGGATGACCCTGAATGGCTAGATCTCGTAGAAGCTGAAATTTCTGATGCCTTGGTTGGCACAGTCCTGGAATCTGCGCCTATGGTTCGTGTATCGGCAAAGACTGGAGAAGGGATCGAGACATTAAAAGAAACCCTGGTAGATGTCCTGGGAGCAAGAAGCCATCGACCTGATTTTAGCCGGCCTCGACTATCTATTGACAGGGCTTTTACGATGCCTGGATTTGGTACTGTAGTAACCGGAACACTGGTGGATGGTCACATTAATGTTGGCGATGAAGTTGTTATTTTACCTCAGCAGTTACGAGGCAGAGTCCGGGGCTTGCAGACTCACAAAAATAAGGCAACCACTGCGGTTCCTGGAAGTCGTACTGCCATCAACATATCTGGTATTGAAGTGGAGCAGGTCAACCGGGGTGATGTAGTTGTTTACCCTGGATCTTACAAACCAACCAGGCGATTAGACGTTCGTTTCAGGCTATTGACGGATGTCAGTTCTCCATTAAAGCATAATACCGAAGCAAAATTATTCATAGGAGCTGCTGAAGTGATCGCCAGAGTTCGCTTGTTGGGAAAGGAAATCCTTAGACCAGGAGAACAAGCCTGGCTCCAACTCGAATTGACCAGGCCTGTTGTCGCAATTCGAGGCGACCGTTATATTCTCCGACGTCCCTCTCCTGGCGAAACCTTGGGGGGTGGAATAGTTGTCGATCCACAACCCCAGACCCGTCATAAGCGATTTGAACCAGAAAACATATCTCGTCTTGAAGCGCTGGAAAGTGGCAGTCCCGCAGAAATCCTGCTGCAGACGATAATGTTGTCTTTGGGCATTGTATCGATTCATGATGCAATTAAACGTTCTAATCTTGAAGCGGATCCTTCCGATGAGGCTCTGCAAGTGATCTTGGAGAATGGACAGGCTATCCTTCTTGATCCCGATGCTGAGGATAAAAACCGTAATGCATTCATTTTACCAAGGATATACTGGGATCAGCTTCTTGCGAAAATCGAGATGGAAATTGATAATTACTCGAAGTTGTTCCCTCTAAGGTTGGGAATCCCTCGGGAAGAATTGAAAAGCAAACTAAATCTTTCTTCCCAAATATTTAACCAGGTGATCAAACGAATGGAGGGAGATGGAAAAATCATCGTCAGGTCGATTCGCGATGAGATACCGGGTACGAGTCCGCTCCCTGTTGTGACGAGAGCAGGCTGGGAGATCCGATTTTCAACAGAACAAAAGGAGAAGATCGAAGGGCTCTTAAACCAGTTTTCTGCAGATTCTGCTTCCCCCCCAACGATCAAATCCTGCATTAATGAAGTTGGTGAAGCTGTCTACAACGCCCTGGTCGATACAAACCGCTTGATACCTGTTTCAGGGGATGTTGTCTTCCGAAGGGATGATTATCAGGGTATGGTGGATCAGGTTCGAAGGATGATTAAAGAAAATGGCTCGGTGAGCGTCGCGCAGGTACGTGATCAATTTAATACCAGCAGGCGCTATGTGCTTTCTTTTTTGGAACACCTGGATGGAATTGGAATAACAGTCCGTAAAGGGGATGTTAGGGTGTTAAAGTAATAATAATTAAAATCACTGGGGGACAATGGGCGGACAAAATTTTCAGGTAGATTCGCCTGGGGTTAAATGTTTCCCGCAGCCCATTCTCCTGCAACCATGGTCCCAAGTGCCCTAGTTACTCGAATCTCATCAGATTGGAACGAAAAAAAGTCTCGGTCAAGGACGATCAGATCCGCAAGATAACCCGGAGCCAGCCTGCCCAGGTCGTTTTCCATGCCCGCAGCGTAAGCAGGACCGATGGTGTAAGCATGGATAGCTTCTGCAATTTTCAATCGCTGCTCAGGAAACCACCCGGCAGGACCAGGAAAGCCATCTGCTCTTCGGCGAGTGATTGCGGCATGGACCCCCCAGAAAGGATTTGGACTCTCAACTGGTGCATCCGAGCCAAAAGCAAGGACCGCGCCATGTTCAAGTTGGTGCTTCCAGGCATAAGAGAAGGTTGCCCTTCTCCCCCAATATCGATCTGCCATTTTCATGTCCGAAAGGGCATGGATTGGCTGCATGGATGCAATGATGTCAAGATCTGCGAGGCGTGGTATGTCTTGAGGGTCAAGGATCTGGACATGTTCGATGCGATGCCGAAGCTTCGGACGAAGGTTATTTGCGCTCTCAAACTCTCTTAGTCTTTCCAGAGCCATTAACGTTTCGTGATTTGCTCGGTCTCCAATGGCGTGAATAGCCAGAGAAAGTCCATGTTCGGCAGCAAGCTTTCCCACCTGGAATAATGATTCATTGTCCATGATCATTATCCCCCGGTTGTCAGGATCATCTTCATAGGATTTTATCATCGCTGCTGTGTGAGGACCTAAAGCCCCATCCATGAAAAGTTTAATCCCTCCGATTCTCAACCGATCATTGCCGAAACCTGAACGAAGACCCAGGTCGATCGCCTTATCCAGTGATTCGAATGGAATGCTTTTTGTTACCCGAAGTTTTAGGCGTCCCTGTGCTTGAATAGCTTGCAGGGCAGAGAAACAAGTTTCGTGGTCGAAATCATGAATCCCTGTTATCCCCATCTTTATAAGCCGATCCTGAGCTGTCAATATCGCTGATTTGACTTGTGCCAATGTTGGTTCAGGGATCACAGAAGAGACCAGCTCGGTTGCCTTTTCGATTAGGATACCAGTAGGATAACCATGGCTGTCCCGTTGTATATCGCCGCCGGGTGGTGGGGATGTATTCTCATTAACCCCGGCGAGTTTCAGGGCAAGGTTATTAACCCAAACTGAATGAAGCGACTTGGCTGATAGGATAACCGGGTTATTAGGTGACACCTCATCTAAATCTGATGAGGTTCCGTAACCATCTTCCCAGTCATTTTGGTTCCAACCATGACCAAAGATCCAGGTGCCAGGTGAAGATCGCTGAGCTTTTTCAGCGACTCTGCGGAGACATTCGTCCTTTGTGGACACCTCACAATCGATTTTCTGTAATCCAAAAGCGTAACTCTCAAGATGGATATGGGCGTCTGTGAGTCCTGGAATAACCGTCGCGCCGTGAAGATCTTGGGTATCTACTGCGTAAGGGAAAGACTGCTTGATCTCAGAATCTTCGCCAGTTGCCAGGATTCGCTCATGATCCATTGCCAGGGCGGATACCAATGGGGAACGAGGGTCCTGTGTGTGGATTTTTCCGTTGAAAATGATGCGTATAGACATAATTTATAGCGGCGTTACATCTCTGAAAGGAATATCTCTAATAATGAATTCAATTCTTCATTCGAATAATAACGGATGTATATGCTTCCTCCAACTACACCCGGTTTTACAGTGACTCGTGTGCCCAACCTGGTGCGTAAACGCTCTTCGATTTCTTTTATCTCGGGGGGTACTTCAGGTTTTGGTTTCGGAACGGGTTTATCGCCTGACAGCTTTCGAACAAGGGATTCAGTTTGGCGGACAGATAGCTGTTTTCGAACGATCGTTTGCAAAGCAGCTGTTTGACTTTGGGAAGTCGGAAGACTTAGCAGGGCACGGGCATGACCTTCACTTATAACACCGGCTGATATTGCTTCTTTTACAACCGGTGGCAGGTTCAATAATCGGAGTGTGTTGGTTACTGTTGCCCGGTTTTTCCCAACTCTTTGGGCTATCGCTTCGTGAGATAATCCAAAATCTTCTGATAATTGGCGATATGCTTCCGCTTTTTCTAAAGGACCTAGATCAGCCCGTTGGATATTCTCTATCAGGGCGATTTCTACCATACCCTGGTCTGATATTCCCCGTATGATCACCGGGACCTTTTCTAATCCAGCTTCTTTCGCAGCAAGTAACCTTCGTTCACCAGCAATTACGGTGTACTCTCCAGTATGTGGGTTATGAGATACGATCAGCGGCTGGATAATGCCATGTTCACTGATGGATTCTGCAAGTTCGGACATCGCTTTAGGGTCAAAATTTAATCTTGGTTGGCGTGGGTTTGGATCGATTTGATCGACTGCAATATTAATAAAACCCGTTTCAAGAAACTCTTTCGGGGTTTCAAATCCTTGGGGAATCAGAGCATCTAATCCTTTTCCTAAACCTGATCTTTTTCGGGACATAATCGTTTCTCTTTTTTTGATCTCAAAATCCTTGATTAATTGGATATTTGATGATTGCCATTGCTAAATAAAGGCTATGTTGTCATTATATACCAAGGACAACAATATTCAAATTACATAAAGGGACAGGAATTGTGTTTGAACGAGTGTTTACCTGGTGGTGCTGCTGAATGAATGACTGTACCATAAATATACCTTCAAATTTCAACAGTGTCATTGTTGTTGGAGCAATGTTAAATTTCAAACCCTCATATAAACATCCTTATACAGGTGCTGTTGTTATCTTCTCGTGATCTCCATCAAGGAGTTCTTTCGCTAAAGCTTCATAAGCAAAAGCACCATTTGATTTCGGATCATAGACTGAAATGGGAACCCCATAAGAAGGTGCCTCAGCCAGGCGGACACTACGAGGAATGACAGTCTGGAAAACACTACCAGGGAAAAATTTACGAACTTCCGCCACAACATCATTTGCCAGGTTGGTTCGAGAATCAAACATTGTTAAAATCACCCCCCGAATTTTTAATTGGGGAAAGATTCCTGTTCTGATACGGTTCAAGGTCTTGGTGAGCTGTCCCAGTCCCTCCAGGGCTAAATATTCGCATTGGACTGGAATAAGAAGACCATCATTGGCAGCGATTAAGCCATTGAGGGTGAGAAGCCCTAAAGAAGGTGGGCAATCAACCAGGATATAATCGAAATTTGAAACCTGAGGCGACAAAGCTAGTTTTAACTTGCTTTCACGGTCTTGTTCATTTACCAGTTCAATCTCAGCCCCTGCAAGGGCGGGGGAACCTGGTAACAGCCACATTTTAAGCGATGAATTGTATAAGATTAAATTCGTATAGGGTCTATACCCAAGTAGTACTTCGTATGTGCCCCCTTTAAGGTCATTTTTATCGATCCCTAAGGAAGAAGTCGTATTCGCTTGCGCATCGATATCTACCAATAATACTTTTTTACCAGCTTTCGCCAGGTAAGCACCAAGATTAATCGCGGTGGTTGTTTTCCCAACACCACCTTTCTGGTTAGCCAGGGTGTATATCCTACCCATGCTAGAAAACCTCACTGATGGCTAATTTGATCTCTTTTTTCTTCGGGATACTGTCTAAACCTGAGCGAGTAACAGATTGTGAAGCAATTTGATTGGCAAACCTGGCAGCCTCCCACGGGTTTTTTGTCTTATGATATCGGATAAAGAAAGAAGCAGCAAAGATATCACCCGCACCTGTTGCGTCTTTTTCGGTAACAGATGGAGCAGTGAAGCGGCGTACATCGCCATGCCAGTATACTCGTGCCCCGAAATAACCTTCTGTAACTACAAAAACTGGACACATCACAGCCATTTCTTCGATAATTTCTTCGTCTTCGCTGACATCTTCCGTGCTGATGATTGTAACACCAGTTTGTGGTAAATATTGAGGTGCTTCTTCCCACCGGTTTGAAGTTACTTTTCCGCTCTCGTCCCAACAGCGATACCAACCTTGTGGTGTCAGCCCAACCAGTGAGTTCGGGAAAAAAGTCACTAGTTCAGGTGATACTTCCCTGGCTATAGGACCCAGATGGACAATGGGTGTATTTTTCCAGTTTTCAGGGATTAATTTTTCATCCAACGGGGCAGCGATATTATGCAATACCTGGTGTCGCCCTGATTCTGTGTAGATGTTTTCAAATGTTGTGGAAGTTTCTGTAGGTAAATTTATGATGGAGATCCCGTCGAGAGGTTCCAATGGGATCTCACCCCCCCAGGAAGTGATGATGCCAACGTTCAATCCTATTGATTTTGCTGTGAGGGCTGCATAGGAGGCGGTACCACCCAATGTTTTCCCATTCTTGGTCAAATCACAGCTGATATGCCCTATGACCAGGTAATCGATGGGGACCAGTGTTGTGATTGCGTCCATCAGGGTTGAGAATTTCCCTAGTCTTTTGGGTAAATAACAACTTTTCTGTGTGATCCTTCTCCTATACTCTCAGTGAATACTTTAGCATCATGGCGAAGTTCGAGATGGACCAAGCGACGTTCATTTGGTGGCATTGGTTCCAATGCCTGGCTACGACCTGTCTCGGAAACCTGTTCTGCGACTCGTGTTGCTAATTGACGAATTTGTTGTTCGCGTCGTCTCCGATATCCTTCTACGTCAACAATGATGGGTATCGATTGCTCCAATTCTTTCCCAAGGATCAGTCTTGAGATGAATTGGATTGCATCTAAGGTTTCGGCTTTTCGTCCAATTAATATACTGAGGTCGTTCCCATGGATATCGATATAGATGGGGGCGCGACGTGAATCATCATCTACTTCCCCAAACTCAGCGGTAACTTCTGCCTTGACATTCATTTTTGTCAGGAGTTCAGATACTGTCTCACGAGAAATTGTTAGTAGATGATCCTCTGCTTTAACAACGGAAGGATGCTCTGTTTCTAATATTGTTTCTTTCGCTTCAGTTATTGTGGAAAGGGATCCCTGGTTTTCTGATTTTTTGGATAGACGAACCCTCGCCTGGCGAGAACCAATGCCAAATAAACCTTTGCTTCCCTCATCGAGAACCTCGATATCAACATCTTCTTCAAGTATACCCAGGTTTTCTAGTCCCTCATCAATCGCTTCCTCGATTGTTGGAGCGATGATTTCGATATTTACCCGTTTCTCATTCATATCCACCTTACCTATTTACTTCTAAGCTGTTTAGGCAAAAGATTACTCCAGTCCAACTTACCCATCAAGGCATATTGAACAATCTGAATCAAATTACTGACAACAAAGTACAAAGCCAATCCCGAGGAAAAGCTATATGCCAACCATCCCATAAAGATAGGCATATATAAGCCCATGGCTTTTGACATCTGTGCGGTTTGGTCACCAGGGTTTGTTGTTGGTGGGGTCATCATCTTGGTTTGGAGGTAACTGGTACCAACAACGACGATGGCTAAGATGGGTATGCCAAAACCAGCGATCGAAAGTCCAAAATCCTTCTCAGGTAAACTGAGATCCATCCATAAAAACATGTTGTTCAGTGGGATCAGGCTGGCTCCGTTACTAATAAGTTTGGACAAATTAAGCAACTGTAGAGGTGTCACAGCCAAAGCCCGGATGATTGCCTGATATAGGCCGATAATAATCGGGAATTGGATCAGGGTTGGTAAACATGATCCAAATGGACTCACTCCCATTTCCTTGTAGATTTTCATTTGTTCTTGGGCTAGCTTCTCTTTATTATCCTTATACTTTTTTTGGATTTCCTGCCATTGTTTTGAATTTTGAAGATCTTGCATGGCTTTAGTCTGCTTCACCTGTTGAGCATTCAAGGGATAAGTGACCAATCGCACAAGGATGGTGAAGAGAATAATCGCTAGGCCAAAATTGTTGCCTACGAAATCATATATGTAGAGCAGAATATTGATCATTAAGCTGATAAAGGCATTCCACATAATTTTCTTCCGTTTTCTGTATTTAAGAACCTTGGATTAAATGAGTCAGATTCCTTGTTCTGACTAATTCTCAAAGGAATAAGTCCATTTCTGGACACCACTAGGGTCAATTGAAATTAATAAAGTTTCAGGGCTTGATGTAGCGACAATAATCTGGTCACCCGCTCCGACCGGACCTGCTTGTATGCTTGTATCGAATGGAAGTGACCAACGGATCACACCGTCCAGATTTACAGAAATAACCGTCCCGTTTTCCGTTGTCAGATAAATTCCATCATCTCGGACTAGAGGTTTTCCAACAATAGCTGCTCCAGGTTGAATTTGCCATTGACTAACGCCAGTCTCGCGATTTACAGCAAAGAAGGTACCACTTAGATCGCCAAAATATAAGGTTTCTTTCATTAGGCTGGGGCCTGACCAAACCCAATCATTGGTTGGAAATGTCCATAAAACTGATCCGTTTTCTGTGTCTAGGGCAATTAATTCATCAGCAAAAGTTCCTACATATAATTTTTGATCCTCACTCAGGGTTGGGGTTCCTACAATAGAACCACCCAAACTTTCTGTCTCCCAGATCAAATTACCTGTTTTCGAATCCAAGGCATAGACATGATGGTCCATAGCGGGAAGATATATACAATCACAACCAGGCAAACTGGCGGGTTGAGCCCATAAAGGCTCTCCTGTTTCATAAGACCAGACCAGGTTGCCTTCTAAATCAAGCGCGTACAGGAAGTGATCTGCTGATGGTGCATAGATCATATTATTATTTACCAAAGCACCCCCGATATAACGACCTTTGGCACCATCGAATAATGGTTGACCTTGACCATTGGCAGTGTCAATACTGTAAAGTACATTATTATAACCACCAATAATTAATTTACCATTCTCAGCGATCGTCGGAGGTGCATAGAAAGAGAGTTTTGAATCGGCTTCCTGGGGAAATCTCCAACGTTCGGTGCCGTTGGCCAGGTTTACGGCAATAACATGGGTGTTAAATGCGACATAGACTGTATCCTCGTCAGCTAGCATACCTGCCCACCCTGTTGCTACCATGGAACTTCGCCCGGTACAGGAACTGAGAAGGAGGCTTAGAGCAATCACGAAGATAATCAAGAATATTTTTTTTTGTTTCATATTCATACCAATATCTTTAGATTTTCAACTCCTGGTAATTTATTTAACTGGATCATACCCACCAGGGTTGAATGGATTGCAGCGAAGAACGCGCCAGAGTGCCATGAAACCCCCTTTAAAGACACCGTACCTGTATATTGCCTGATACCCATAATGTGAACAAGATGGGTAAAACCGGCAAGTATTTAGAGGTAAAGTGCGAGAAATGGTAAGTTGATAGAACCGAATGAAAGCCATCAATATCAGGCGTGGGATAAATTTTATATTGCGTGGAATATCCCTTAAATTTGGTTCTATACGTATTGGATCGATTTCATCATTTGAAAAATCCAAAAGGTCAGGAGAGGTTTTCGTTGGCATCAATTTTAATCAGTAAGTCTGCATGTCCTAATAATTGGTTTATTGCAGTTCGTAGATCTCCATACGTTGCCTTAGCGGAGGGTTTTCTTGCCAGGATGATTATATCCCATCCCGGCTGTATTGAGGGAGAAGCATTTCGGAGTATCTCGCGTATTTGCCTTTTACGGCGGTTGCGTCTTACTGCATTTCCAATTGATTTCCCAGCAATTATCCCAAACCTGGTCTTGGTACAACCGTTGGGCTGATTAATCAACACAACAAGCGGGTGGGCATAAGAATATCCAAGACGCCGCACCCGCTTAAAATCTTCAGTTTTTGTCAGCCGGATTTTCCGATTCACCCCAATTCCTCGCTAAGGCGAACCTGTAACTGTGATAGGGTTAGAGAATGGGAAAAGTTAACTTTTCCAGTCCGTTTTCTTTACGTGGTTATTCATCTTGGGTGAAAGTTGATATCGTCCTTTTTTCCGGCGTGATTTTAGGACCTTTCTACCCCCCGCAGTTTTCATCCGGTTTCGGAATCCATGCACTCTCACTCGACGTCGTTTTTTAGGTTGATAAGTTCGCTTTGGCATTTATTAATCCTATCTATTTCTCAAATATTATTCATTATTTCAGGACAAGAATTCTGTTTTTGTCCTAAACGCCGGTGGATTATACCGTAGGCTTGTTCAATGGTCAAATCTTATTTGAACACAATTTTACTAAGTTTCTGAAACTATACCCAACTATGGAACTGGATATTCTCCAAAAGTGACCTCAATCCCCATTTCATCATTGCCTCTCATTAGCTTCATAGTGGTTGTATCGCCTGGTGCATAGGAATATAAAAGGTTGATAAATGGGTGTTGCTCATCTAAGGTGGTGTCTCCCATCTGGGTGATGATGTCCCCTTCTTTTAATCCAGCTCGAGCTGCGGGGCTGCCAGATTCGACATAAGAAATATATAGACCACCTTTAACTGGCATATGATAGCGTTCTGTTATTTGAGATGTAAGCCACTGCCAGCGAATGCCAAGATAAGGATAGGCGACATAACCATTCTCAATCAACTGGTTAGCTACTGCCTGGACTGTGTTGACTGATATGGCGAATCCCAATCCTTCCGCTACTGCGCTCCCATAAGATCCGCCTCTTACGATTAAAGTGTTAATACCGATGACTTCACCAGCTAGATTAACTAATGGACCACCAGAATTTCCTTGGTTGATTGCTGCATCTGTTTGGATTAATCCTTCCATCTGGTAATTTTCGTTAACTTCTATCATCCGTTCAGTTGCACTGACCACACCGACCGTTACGGTGTTCTTGAAGTCACCGAGTGGGGATCCAATCGCGATTACGGTTTCACCAGGTCTTAACGCGTCTGAATTGCCTAAAGATGCTACCGCAGGTATTACACCATCCATTTTCAATACCGCAATATCCGAAAAAGCATCCGCACCGATTACTTCCACTGGAAGTTCTGTCCCATCTGCAAGGACAATGCTAACTTCGGTTGTATCTTCGATGACATGGTTGTTGGTGATGATGTAACCCTCTTGGGAAATAATCACGCCGCTGCCGCTTACCGGTGAATCAGGGGTTCTCCCAAAAAAAGTATTCTGACCAGGGATGATTCCAACAACCGTAACAACCGTCGGTCCCACTTTTTCTACAGCCTGTGTAATGGCAGTGTCAATGCTGACATTGATGACCTGGTTAGTTGTCGTGATAGGTGCTGATGGTGTGACTCCAACAACGACTGTCGTTGGTGTTTGATCATTCAAAGCCGTATAAACGGCAACACTTCCAGCGAGTGCGCCACTAAGTGCGGAGATTGCTGCTATCAGGATAATCACTAAAGCATAGAGAACATGTTTCGTAGACATTATTATTTCGCTTAGATTATCTGCGACGACCACCCGCCACGAGTGAAACCCAGTAAAGCAGTTGTACGATGGCAGTGAAGAGGGCAGCCACATAAGTCAGTGCGGCTGCGTTAAGCACTGCATTAACACCGTGCTTTTCTTGCTCCCCAATGATTATCCCTGAATTTACCAACAATTCTTTGGCACGAGCGGAAGCATTTAATTCAACTGGTAAGGTTGCTAAGGCAAATATAGCACCACCTGAAAATACTGCTACGCCTAACCAGGCAAGTTCCGTTAAACCAAGAAACAAACCGATTATGATCAAGATCCAGCCCAGGTATGAGCCGATATTGACAGCGGGTACCAGCAAAGATCGAAATCTAAGTGGGGCATAGCCTTCCTGATCTTGGAGTGCATGACCTAATTCGTGTGCTGCAATTGCGAGGGACGCAACCGAATTGCCACTATAAACACCTTGTGAGAGGCTGAGGGTTTTCTTACGGGGGTCGTAATGGTCTGTCAGGTTGCCTCGAACTGCTTGGATCTCAATATCAGAGAGACCACCATAACGGATCAGTCTTTGGGCGGCTTCTGCGCCGCTTATCTGGCTTCTTGCCTGAATCCGACTCCATTTTTTATAAGTTGAACTGACATATATTTGCGCTGCCAGCGTAAACAGCAGAGCAGGTGCCATAAATAACCAGTAGGTTGGGTTAAAGAAAAACATTATTACCTCCAATAATCATTAAGTACTATATGTGTTTTTATCTATTGAGTCTGTTTTAATAATATTTCGATTGCCTTCTCAAGTTGTACATCAATACCTTGTTGAATTTCTTCTTCATTCAGGATGATGATATCTTCAGATTTCATTTCTAGAGCGCTTAGGTCAAAACCCTGATCGATCAGGGATTGCGGAATCCCAATGATAGGTACATCGGGCTCTAAACCTTTTTGATGGATTTGGCGCTCCTTTGGGGTTATCCAGCTCGCTATGGTAACGCGAACTGCTCCTTGATCATTGCTAAGTGGGATCCAATATTGGACGGAACCCTTACCGAAAGTAGTCGTTCCAACCAGTCGGGCCCT
The DNA here is from genome assembly GCA_964613985.1 of uncultured Anaerolineales bacterium. Lineage (GTDB taxonomy): Bacteria > Chloroflexota > Anaerolineae > Anaerolineales > UBA11858 > CAZTJD01. Next base: position 132 of record CAZTJD010000127.1, on the reverse strand, counting down.
CTGGTAATCCTGAATGGCTCCAGCCACAATTTCTGAGGCTGAGGCACTTCCTTCATTGACCAGGACTACCATAGGAATGTCCGTCGCCAATCCACGACCGTGCGTTTCATAGGTTTTCCGAGTTCCATCACC
>CAZTJD010000126.1:0-12490 GCA_964613985.1 uncultured Anaerolineales bacterium | reverse complement strand
CCCCAGGAGGGAGTCGAACCCACAACCTAGGCTTTAGGAGAGCCTTGCTCTGTCCTTTTGAGCTACTGGGGCTTATTAGCCACATTATAGCATCCGGGTTTATGAAGTGCAATACAAAAGAAAAGTAGCCGGGATTTCCAAATCCCGTCATTGCGGGAGATTGAAATCCTGGCTACGATTATGCTGTTTCCACAAAACTAACAAATCAGTGCTACTAGGAGCCTGGAACCAGCCTAGGCCTCCGGCGCAGGGTCGATAAATCCTTCCCGCATCATCACTGCTGTCTGCTCGCGTGAACGCTTGATCATACGCGTCGCTGTATCGAAAGCTTCCTCGTAGGTCAGGTGGATCTTGGCAAGGCCTTGCTCGATCGCCTTCATTGCCACGGCAGCGGCTTCACGCGGGTAGACCTCCCAATCGTCCATATTGGGGAGGATATGCTCGTCATCTAGCTTATCACCGATCTGGTCTGCCAGCGCATGGGCAGCCGCAAAGCACATTTCGTCCGTGATCGTGCTGGCGCGCACATCCAAAGTGCCGCGGAAGATCCCGGGGAAACCAAGGGAATTGTTCACCTGGTTGGGGAAATCTGAGCGACCTGTGGCGATAATCTTCGCCCCTGCTTCCTTTGCCTCCCAGGGCCAGATCTCTGGGACTGGGTTGGCGCAGGCGAACAGGATGGCATTGTTATTCATCCGTTTGATCCATTCCGGCTTGATCGTCCCAGGGCCGGGTTTGGATAAGGCGATCACTACATCCGCGCCTTCCATCGCCTCGGGGATTCCACCTTTCCGCAATTCGGTATTGGTGGTCTGGCACAGTTGCCATTTCTCTTTGTAGCTTTCTTTCGCCGCTTCCAATTCTTTGCGGTGGGTTCCCAGGATGCCCTTGCTGTCAACAATCCTACTTTTGGCTGGATCCACTCCCCAGGCGAAGATCAAGCGACAGCAAGCGACGTTGGCAGCACCACTGCCAATAAAGACAACGGACACATCTTCCTTCTTCTTGTCCACCACCTTGAGAGCGTTAATCAGGCCTGCCAGGGTAACCGTAGCAGTCCCCTGCTGGTCGTCATGCCAGACCGGGATTTCAGCCTGTTGGCGCAACTCTTCCAGGATGCGGAAACATTTTGGCTGGGAGATGTCCTCCAGGTTGACTCCACCATAAGCGGGTTGCAACAGCAGGGTGGTCTTGATGATCTCGTCCGGGTCCTTGGTATCCAGCATGATCGGTACCGCATCCACCCCGCCCAGGTATTTGAACAGCAGGGCTTTTCCTTCCATCACCGGAAGACCTGCTTTAGCGCCGATATCACCCAGCCCCAAAACTCGGGTACCATCGCTGACGACCAGGATCGTGTTCCATTTGCTGGTGTGCTTATAGACCAACTCGGGATCGGCAAATATTTCCCGGCATGGCGCAGCCACACCTGGCGTGTACCAGATCGCGAAATCGTTGAAATCTCGCACGGTGCATTTCAGGGTGGTTTCCATTTTGCCTTTGTAGAAGGGATGTAGTCTTAAAGCGTCTTCAGAGGGTTTTTTTGCCTTGGCAAGTAGTTCTTCGATATTAATTTTTTCTGACATTTTTATCTCTTTTCTCAACATGAATAAATCTAGATAACTTGGATATTAACCCAGATTTTAATAATGTTTCCACCCAGCTCAATCCAGCACTCCGGTTACAATCGCTTTTTTGACCTCTCCGATCGCTTTCGTGACCTGGATTTCGCGCGGGCAGGCATCGGTACAATTGAAAATAGTATGACAGCGATAAACCCCAAATTGATCATTGAGAATCTTCAGCCGTTCGGCAGCTGCCTGATCACGGCTGTCGAAAATAAACCTGTGCGCATTAACAATGGCTGCGGGTCCAACATACTTCTCATTGGCCCAAAATGACGGGCAAGAAGAGGTACAACAGGCACATAGGATGCACTTCGTTGTATCATCAAACCGCTCGCGGTCTTCCGGACTCTGCAGCCGCTCTGTTTTGGGAGGTTTAGTGTCATTGACAAAATAAGGTATCACGGAATAGTAATGCTCAAAAAAAGGTTCCATATCGACAATAAGGTCCTTAATAACAGCCATTCCCAAAATAGGTTCTATGGTGAACCTGGAGGAGTTGAAATCCTTCACTAATGCCTTGCACGCCAGACGGTTTACACCATTAATTCGAATAGCATCTGAACCACAAATCCCATGTGCACATGACCGTCGAAAGGAAAGGGTACCGTCTTTTTCAGACTTGATCTGTTCTAACAAATCCAGAATACGGTCGGTTGGCTGTGCGTCGAGTTTATATTTCTCATAATGTGGCTTCTTATCTTTTTCCGGGTTATAACGAAAAATCTTTAAGGTGACCTCCATGATGCCCTCTCCTAATAAACACGCTTCTTGGGTTGGTACTTCGTGATCACAACCGGTTTATATTTTAACTTCACCTCTCCATCCTTAAACCAAGCGAAGGTATGTTTCAACCAATTTTCGTCGTCTCGTTCAGGATAGTCATCCCTGGCATGAGCACCCCGGCTTTCTTTACGAACCAGGGCAGAGACTGCGGTCACTTCTGCAAGATCGAGAAGACAACCCAGTTCCCAAGTATTCATCAAGTCGGTATTAAAAATCTTGCCTTGATCGCTGATTTTTACACACTTATAGCGTTCTTTTAATTCACGAATTTTATCCACGGCTTTCTGCATGCCCTCTTCCACCCGAAAGACCCCAACGTGATCATTCATCACTTTCTTCATCTCGTTCGAGATATCAATGACTCGTTCGGTCCCCGCTCCATTTAACAGCTGATCTAACTGTTCTTTTGCATAGTCTGCTGCATCTTCAGGTAACTTTGTAAAATCCGCTCCCTGTGAATATTCAGCAGCTTTGATCCCTGAGTATTTACCAAAGACCACGATATCAACCAAAGAATTGGTCCCTAGCCGGTTCGCACCGTGCACAGACACACAACCGACTTCACCTGCTGCAAAAAGTCCTGACAAGATCGTATTCTTCTCATCCAGGAAAACCTCTCCATACATGTTGGTGGGAATTCCTCCCATGGTGTAGTGTGCTGTAGGTTGCACTGGCATAGGTTCGGAAATGGGATCAACGCCTAAATAAGTACGGCAGAAATCAACGATGTCGGGTAGTTTTGACAAGATCTCCTCCGCCGTAACAACATAGGGGGTGCCGTCAGGCCTCTTACGACCATCTTTAGCAGCATACTTATTCACGGTTTCGGGTCGCACGTCCAGGTGCATGAAATTCTTGCCGTTTATGCCTTTCCCATCCATCATCTCCAGGTACATTGCCCGGCTGATGACATCACGAGACGCCAGGTCTTTTGCTGTTGGCGCATAGCGATCCATGAAACGTTCGCCTTCATTGTTTATCAAGACACCGCCTTCCCCTCGTACGCCTTCTGTGATGAGAATACCCATCTTGTAAATCCCCGTAGGATGAAATTGGAAGAATTCCATGTCTTCGGCTGGGATGTTGCGGCGCAGGGTAATCGCGATCCCATCACCCGTGTAAGCATAGGCATTGGAGGTAACATCCCAAACTCTTCCATGACCGCCGGTTGCAAAGATGACCGATTTTGCATGGAAGAGATGCATTTCCCCGGTTGCCAATTCATAAGCGACAACCCCACCAACCACACCATTGACAATAATCAAATCAATTACCTGGAATTCGTTATAAAAAATAGTATTGTTCTTGATACATTGCTGATAGAGTGTCTGTAAGATCATGTGACCAGTTCGGTCAGCAGCATAACAGGCACGGGTTACAGGTTTACCAGTAATGTTATTCGTATGGCCCCCAAAACGCCTTTGAGCAATCTTCCCATCTGGTGTACGTGAAAACGGGAGACCCATATGCTCCATTTCGTATACCAGGGGAATAGCTTCGTAACACATGAACTCGATAGCATCCTGGTCACCAAGGTAATCGCTGCCTTTTACCGTATCAAAGGTGTGCCACTCCGCGGAGTCTTCCTCCTGATTCCCCAATGCTGCTCCAACCCCACCCTGTGCGGTCCCCGTATGTGAGCGCGTGGGATAAAGTTTACTGATCACTGCGGTGCTGGCACCTCTGGAGGCATATAATGCCGCCATGAGTCCAGCCCCGCCCGCGCCTACAATAACCACTTCATATTGATGTTTTTTCATTAGACAACTCCATAAAACCTCAAGAACCCATCACCACAAAAATGGCTACGATAAGCATGAAGATCCAGAGGATGAGAATTAAAATTCGCAGGAACATCTGCAGCACAGGTCGGGTGAAATAATCCTCTAACACGTAGCGCAGCCCATTCAAAGCATGGGTACCAGCAAAAATCAAAATGGAAATTTCAACCACCGACCAGAACCCATTTCGCCATCCCACGTCTACATCAGGAACTTCAGCCTGAACATGGAAAGGGTTGGGAAAAAATGTCCACCGCATCAAAGTGCCAAGGTTCATGTATTCACGGGCACCCTGAATGAGGGCGATGATCATGCCTAGGACAGCCAACAAGAAGAAAGATAAACCCGAGATACGCATGAATATCCACATCAGATATTCGAGATTCCAACCAGGATGAGGTACTCTTCGAATGGTCATTTTGTCTCTCCCTACTCTCCTCTCAAAACCTGTTGAATCATCAAGAAGATTGTCAGCCCGTATGTAGGAATAAAGATGAACCATTGTAACCAGGTAACCTCTTTTTGATACTCTAACATCTTAGGCCAGATATCAAGGATGATGATCCTAAGCCCGTTCAGTCCATGGTATAGCACGCAGAAATAGATAAACAACTGGAAATAAACTGACTCGTAAATTGTATTAAGGAAAATCGCCCAATCACTACCAGCATCTAGGGTGAAATGTCCTGAAACAATATGTAGCCCAATAAAAAGGACCATGCTCAAACCCGATATCCGGTGAAGGATCCAGGCTAGCATAGGTCCACCGCCTTTATATCTCAGGCCTTCAAAGAAGCCGACCCTCCTATCAAGTGCCATAATGCCTCCTCATTGATGAATCATGCAATAAAAATGGTATTATCCAGCCCGCGCATTTTTTCGAATATAGAATCTTTCTTTACAATATCAGACTTTACTGTAAAAACCGAGTTTTTTAGGATTTGATGGTAAAAGTTTTCCACTTTAGGCTCGAAAATTGGCAATTTGAGGGAAAACGCCTTCGAAAAACTAGTTTTTTGGGTTTCTTTTTCCATCAAGAAATCATCCACTACCTTTTTACAGTAGACTCATATCAGCAAATCGATTTTAAGGCACAACGTTGAAAGATGCTAAGGTCGTCGAAGAAAACTTATAAACCAAAAGGGATACATGGAACAGATTGGCTACAACAACCTATCCGCACAAAAATATCCTCGGGACTTTTTGGAAGCCAACCTTTTCCCATTCAATGCACGAATGTGATTCTAACGTATTATTCCACTCTTGTTCAAACATCGGAAGGTGACAATATGCACCGATTGTTCATATCAGATATCCTTTCCAGAAAAGTCAGTGGTGATCTATAATAATCTTACATTAATCTGGAAAAATCATATTTTTACTATCTATGTATTCACTCACATCAAGCCCAGGAGGTATGCGTGGCAGACAAACCATCTTCTCCAAACCTCAGCCGTAAGGAATTCGCAAAAGTGGTGATGACCTTTTTGGGATCGCTCATGGGGGTTGTGACCGGCTTTCCATTGATCGGCTACATCATTGGACCCGCCACGAAGGTTCAAGAGGTAGACGATTGGATCTCATTGGGGAATTTAAACAATTATGAAATCGGTATTCCTACCCTGTTCAGCTTTACTCGCACCAAAGTCAATGGATGGGAACAGACAACCAGTAGTTATGGCGTGTTTATCATCCGAGATTCTGATAGCAAGGTGAGAGTATTATCGAATGTTTGCACTCACTTAAGTTGCCGTGTAAATTGGGTCAATGAAACTCAAACCTTTAACTGCCCCTGCCACGATGCAAAATTCGATATCAATGGCAATGTCATCTCTGGCCCACCGCCAAGACCTATGGTCCAATGGTCGGGTGATGAAATCGATATCGATGCGGAAGGCAATCTTCTCATTCATCTTGTGGAAGGATAATCGATGAGTACAAAACTATTCGAATGGCTAGATGAACGACTTAACTTAAGGGGAATCTACGATACGGTCTTAGACCGAAAGGTACCAAAAGTTAATTGGTGGTTTACCTTAGGTAGTGCCAGTCTATTTTTATGCCTCATGCAGGGATTGACGGGGATGTTCCTGACAATGTACTATGTTCCAGATCCTGATAAGGCATACGACAGCATTGAATACATCATGAATGCTGTTGCTTTTGGGTGGTTGATCCGGGGGATCCATCATTGGGGTGCTAGTTTACTCGTTTTGTTTGTATTCATCCATATGTTAAGGACCTTTTTCTATGGTGCCTACAAATACCCTCGAGAACTCACCTGGATAACAGGGGTAGGTTTATTACTTCTTACCCTGGGGATGGGTTTTACTGGCTACCTGCTTCCCTGGAACCAAAAAGCTTATTGGGCAACAACTGTCGGCACAGAGATTGCCGGTACAGTGCCCCTGGTTGGTGATTTCATCCTCAAAATATTAAGAGGGGGAATGGATATCAGTGGCGTAACCTTAGCCCGATTTTTCTCGGCTCACATCTGGCTCTTCCCTGCGATAGTAGTAGCACTATTGGGTGTCCATATGTATTTGATCATAAAACTGGGAATCTCATCGGTCCCAAAGAAAGACGAATAGGCGATAAGGGAGGCACCAATGAACGAGGAACAAAAGAAAAAATATCAAGAGAAATATTCACAGGCTAAGCAAAAAGGGGTGAAATTCTGGCCAGATATTATCTATAAAGACTTGATTGTCTCTTTTGGTTTATTCATCCTTTTAATCGGCATGGCAGCATTCATAGGTGTGGCGAAAGAACCCCCAGCGGACCCAAACGATACTTCTTACATTCCTCGTCCGGAATGGTATTTTCTATTCTTGTTTGAATTCCTGAAATATATCCCTGGCGTGATCGAATGGATCGGGACAACTATCATTCCTGTGATTGCAGTCTTAGCCCTATTCCTGGTTCCATTCCTGGATAAGAATTCGAAAAGGCATTGGCAGAACAGAAAAATCGGTATTTCGGTCATGGGCGTTCTCGTCCTTGGGATTGTCGCTCTGACAATCATGGCAACGGTCACTACTCCTGAACAACCAGAAACAACCCTGGCGGGTTCTGTGGTTGAGGAGATCGCAATCGGGCAAGACCTCTATTCAATCTATTGTACCGAATGTCATGGACCAGAAGGAGAGGGAGGAATCATCCAGGGTGTCGAAGGGTTAGAAGGGACGGACTTAAAATCGATCAGCAGCGTCGATGAGATGTGGACTCGAACGGATGAGACTTTTTCCCAAATCATTGCATTCGGTCAGCAAGACCTTGGCATGAACCCCTTCGGATTAGCCTATGGTGGCGAACTAAAGATAGGAGAAATTGAAGCGATCGTCACCTTTATGCGCTATACCTGGGATGAACGAGTTGAAATTCCACAAGAAGCCGTTTTTGGAATTCCACCCCTGGCAGAAGGTGAAGTTCCCTCCTACGAGGTGCATATCTCTGCGATTGTAAAACGATACTGCGTCTCCTGCCACCGACCTGATAAAGAAAACAACAATTACCTGATGCAGACTTATCATGAGCTTCTAACCACTGGTGACAATGTCTCATATAACATCATCGGTGGAAATCCCAACGCCAGTTATATAATAAAAACGATGCTGCGAGAATCGATCTTTGATAACGCCGGGAATGAAATTATCGGACCGATGCCACCAACCAAGGAAATAAGCGAAGAGTATATTTTGATGTTTGAAAAATGGATTCTAAATGGGATGCCGGAAACTACAGAGGATGCCGCAGCCCTCTTAGAAACAACCAATACAATTACATCAGAATCGACTGAAGACTAATCACAAACACCCTGAGGAATAATCTTCCTCAAGTAAGACAGCCTCCCAAATTGGGAGGCTGCTTTATTATTCTTGTTTATTAGCGGTGGTCAACCTGTTCCGTTCCAATCTTTCCTTTGAAGGCACCATGGAATAGAAGTTTTAGTTTCTCACCAAACGCTTGCTTTCAGACGTCACCTATAAATAGGGAAATTAGTCAAAGTCAGTATACCTTCTTAACCCTGTTTTGAAGCAGAAAGCAGTAAATTCTCAAGCACAGCACGTGATTGTTGTTCTACTTCGTCATGAAGGCTGTTCCCATGCGCATCCATGGTCACCACGACTGGGAAGTCTTTCACATCGAGGACCCAGATGGCTTCCGGGACACCAAAATCCAGTTTGTGAACGGTTATCACCTTCTGGACGGATTTTGCAATCAAGGTAGCAGCACCACCAATTGCGGAGAAATAAACACTTGGGATCGATTGGCAGGCTTCCAATGTCTTGGCACCCATCCCCCCTTTGCCGATTACGCCCTTCATATTAAAATGAGCCATCACCGGCCCTTGATAAGGTTCCTCACGGATGCTGGTAGTTGGACCGGCTGCCACAAAACGATAATTTCCTGTATCCAATCCGGATACCACTGGTCCGCAATGGTAGATGATGCCTCCATTTAGCTGTGGCTTGATGGCATCGTAGACCTCCAGGTCATCTCCTTGGGGCTGCCTGGTTTTATTCACAAAGGTTTCCGCCAACCACTTGTGAACGGAATCACGACCGGTGAGTACAATGCCCGACAACATCACTGAGTCACCCATTTTCAAATCAAGGATTTCGTTATCACTGATAGGAATAGATAATTTTTTCATTTCACTCTTCTTTCACTAAGGTAGAAAGATCGTTTTGCTAGGATAATCTCTTAGGATCTGGGCCGGTAATCAGGTTAACTGAAGCTTGCTTCCCCATCCTGGTAAGTCAACCGTCGACGGCGGTATGCCCAGCACATGTAGGAGATAGAGACAAAATAACAGGCTGGTAAACGATGGAGGCCTTTAATCTTGGTTCCCAGGACTGTCGTTTCCCCACCAAAACCCATCGGTCCAATACCCAACTGGTTCGCTTCATCTGTTAATCTTTTTTCAAGTTCTGCCAGCTGTGGGTTTGGATTTTCATCACCCAGCTGTCGTAGCAGCGTTTCCTTGGATCCAAGATAGGATGTACCGCGGTCTCCCCCGATTGCAACCCCTAATACTCCCGGAGCACAACCCTTGCCCTGGGCTTGGAAAACAGAATCGAGTACAACCTTACGGACACCCTCGAAATCCCTCCCAGCGTCAAGGCGGTTATCAGGGAGTTTATACTGCGCGCCTACATTTTCGCACCCGCCCCCTTTCAGGATCAGGTCCACAGTGAGCGTATCGCCATCTACTTCTTCAAAATGAACTGCAGGATAATGTTCATCACCGGTATTGTTGCCTGTGTTTTTACCAGTGATGGCATTCACCGAATTTGGACGCAAATAGCTCATTTCGGTTGCCTGTACAACCGCATCCTGAATTTGCTGACGGAGCTTGCGCGTACTCCATCCTTCGGGATGATGGACATAGAAAATCGGTGTTCCTGTATCCTGACAAATCGGGCTTGATTCCTTCCGCGCCATCTCTACATTTTTAATGATCGTTTCCATTGCTCCTCGAGCAGCTGAACCAGGCACCTCTCGGTCTGCTGCCTCTCGTAGAGACTTCTCGATATCTGGAGCAAGATCCGTGGCTGTAAGTCGTACAAGTTCAAGAAAATGTTTGGTCAGGTCTTCCATAGTAACCTCCGAGGTTCCGGTATAAATAAACAATAATTTGGAATATCAGGAAAATAATATTTACACGATTTAAAAAGATTTTCGTACATTAACGAAACAAATCTCCAAAATAAATTACTGTGTTCTAAGTTTCCATAACAATCATACCCCCTATTTTAATTATTACGAGTGACAAAACACTATATACGAAATGCCAAGCGTCATGATTTAAGTTTACGCATAATTTTCGCCGATAGTAAGATATGCATCCTGCGCTCTCAGCCTTCCATGAAAGACTTTGGATTCATGACTAAACTCGATCTAAACACCACTTTACGATGGATTTTTATGGGAACACCAAGGGAATTCTTAATAACTATTTTTATACGGTATCAAATAAGCAAATGAGCCCCTTCACCAGGATAGGCAGTGATCACATCAATTACCCCAGGAATTTGCCGCAGCCGGGCTTCTACAAGTTCTTTCTCTTCTCCTTCGCAGATCACATGTACGTTTGGACCCGCATCAATGGTATAGCAGGCTGGGATACCCTGTTGCCGCCAGGATGAAACAGCCTGCATGATCGCGATCGTCCCAGGCAGCCAATAAAACAATCTGGGGGAAGAAGTCATCATCACCGCATGCATCAGGTGGCTGTCAAGTTCTACGATGTCTGAAAATGCCTCAAAATCCCGCTCCAGGATGGCTTTCCGACAGATTTTCAATCGTTGGGGTGCCTCACTCACCCGGGCTTGCTGCAGTGGACTGGTATGTGCCAGGTCATGCCCCTCCCTGGAACCAACCAATTTGTGACCGCGATGGACGATAGCAATGCAGTCCCACAAATCCCAATGTTTGGGTGGCGCAATCGAAATTGCCATCGAATCTGGATCGCAGCCATCGGCCAACCATTCTACGTAACCTTCCGGGATGGAACGGCAAGCCGAACCTGACCCTTTACGCGCCAGGCGAGACAGGTCGCCTTCATCCAGATCGATGCCAGCTGCCCTGGTGGCAGCCAGCGCCAAAGCAGCAAAAGCAGAGGCGGAGGAGGCAATACCTGCCCCCATGGGAAAGTTATTATGACTCTCGACCATGGCAAAATGTTTATTTCCCGCCATTTCACGCACAAGGTTCATGAACCCACCGACTCTTTCCAAGGCAGCCTGTTCCGCTTCCTGCCCATTAATATTTAGTGTGTCACCTTCTAATTCAGGATTAAAAGTAACCGTCGTACGAGTCTCCAGTCCTCCCAGGTTCATCGAAATTGAGCCGCTGGCAGGGATGCGAGCATCCGCTTCGCAGTTGCCCCAGTACTTGATAAAGGCGATGTTGGGATTGGCTACTGCAGTTACCGATCGCATATTATGAGTTTACCATATTGGAATTCGAGATGAAAACCAAAACCCTTCTTCCAAAAACCATTGAGAATCTTGTTGCTCCTACCTCATAATAATGAATGCCATACTGAGAATAGAGGATAAGCAACCCAAATAACACCACGATAGCCAATAACAAGCAAGTACACTTTTTCATTGTTTGATACCTTACATTAGAAATCCAGAGTCAGGGTAAGGGGCGAAACGACAACCGATAAGGCTGCCTCGTAACCTGGTTAGTTTCTACCACGATTGGTACCGTGGATATACCTGATTCTGGGATCCCAAGAACCACCCCAGGCGACTTTCTTTCACTCAGCTTCGATCGGTATTCTGGATGTATCAGAACCACAAAAAAATCCAATTGTTGTAGCAGCTTACCCAAGCAACCAGGTGGTCATCCCCATACCCACTCCGGTATTGACCATAATTCTCTTCTCCTTCTTAATGGATCGAATCAGGTGGAAGTCACTTCGGTTGGTTCCATCCTACGGCACAACGGGAACTTAGGGGATAGATGTGTCTGTAGGAGGAACAGACGTAGGTGTAGGAGGGATAGGTGTCTGTGTGGGAGGAACAGGAGTTACGGTAGGAGGGATTGGTGTCAAGGTAGGAGGAATAGGCGTCAAGGTGGGCGGGATAGGCGTCAAGCTAGGCGGGATAGGCGTCAAGGAGGGCGTAATAGGTGTCCAGGTAGGCGTTCCAGTGGGCGTTACGGGTGTCCCAGTTGGTGTAACGGGTGTCCAGGTAGGAGAGACAGGCGTCAAGCTAGGCGTTACGGGTGTCCAGGTAAGAGTGACGGGCGTCCAGGTAGGATAGATCGTCAGAATTAGCGTTGGCGATAGGGTAACGTCTGGAGTTTGGGCTGAGTCTGTTGTCAACGAAAGGGCACAACGAAAACCACCATTATTCCAGGAACCAGATGGATCAAATCTGTTTCGATTAGTGGTTCGTACATCCTGTTCAAAATCATACCAGGAACCTCCTCGCAATACCCGGAATTTCTGACCAAAACTATCATCGGTCGTTGGATCACCACCAGGATAAACATCATACCAATCTGCTACCCACTCCCATACATTACCAGCCATATCCATGATTCCAAAAGGGCTGGAACCTTCTGGGTAACTTCCGATCGTTGTGTCACTGCCTACACAATAATTTCCGAACATTGGATGGAAATTTGCTTTGGTACAATCAATAGATTCACCCCAGGGATAAATTCGCCCATCATTCCCTCGAGCTGCTTTCTCCCATTCGGCTTCGGTTGGTAGTCGCCTACCAGCCCATTCACAATAAGCCATAGCCCCATACCAAGTTACATCCACTACCGGGT
>CAZTJD010000125.1:0-12711 GCA_964613985.1 uncultured Anaerolineales bacterium | reverse complement strand
TGATCCAATTTATTTTTACTGGATATGGTTTCAAGATTATTATTATCATTGCAAAGTTATTTCTTTCTACGTTTTTCTATAATATTGGTGAATGGCTTTAATTCAAGACACGAAAAACTGGCGATCGCCATCTATTATTTCGTAAAATCTTTCCGTATTTTTCATTCATACCATCAAGGCTGATCTTCTTCAACATTGGGGACTTCCATTTGGTCATCATTGCTTTTCATGCTCGTAACCCAACTGTCTGCATCCCGATAATAAATAAAACTGGATGAGAGCAAACCAGTAGATATAAAAGCATGTCCAGCCAAACCGATTAACATCAACCAAGAATTTTCTGGTGGGATCCGCCATAAGTAATTAAAACCCTGTGACACTAATATAACAGCTAGAAAAAAGAATGTTGTTGTCGGGAGAGTCATCCGGGTAATTAAAATACCTTGCTTGATTGAATTCCACACTTTTTTTCGGTTCACAAAGATACCGTGCGTTGAAAACAGGAGCGGAAAAATAATCCAGACCAGCAGACCACCATAAATCATGATTCCACATTGACCAAAGGCAAAATTACTCAGAGCTGCTAGTGAGACAGCACAGCCAGCAGGGATACTGATTCCTATAAACAGGACCACCAAAAATAAAGCTAAAAGGATAACCTGGTAACTGGACCAAGGCCAATCCATAAAACCCTGACGCCATCGAACCTGGTGGGAAATTGCTGCCTGAGCTACAAAAATATAAAACAAAGTTCCTAGGACCAATCCAACCAGACTGAGGAGGATAAAAATCCCAACCAGACTGAGGGCTGAGTTAATTTGAACCTGACCAGGAGTCCCCAATGGATTGTTCGCCGGAAAAACTGATGTCATCAAAGAAGGAATACCCACTGGGTAACTACGCAAAGAGACCATCAGGTTAAATCTTTCTCCAACCGTCCTCCACATCTCCTGGGCGAGATCTAACATTTCTGCGGTCTCAGAATTCGGCGCAAGGATTTGCGATTGCAGAGCAAAATCATCAACCATTTGGTTGATTAATCCCAATAATTTTAAACGCGGTCCAAACCAGATAAGCAGGTCTAGCCCAATTGGGAAAATGATTAAAAAAATATGCTCAGTAATGGTATTAAATCCAGCTACCAGGGTCCTTAACAACGATGGAGGGGTGATTAAGACTGAAGATTTAGACGTTTTCATCGGTATTAAGTGAGCCTTTATAAACACTTTATTTTACCATATAGGAGCGATTATGTGCTTCTCCTTCGAGTATGGACGAGGGAAAGACGGGCACAATCTGATATTTCGATTAGAATATACGATTAACTCGCTGGTAAAATACCACATTATCAGATATCCTTGGGAAAATAAAACGTGCAAGAGTTTCCTGATTCATTCTTATCAATACCTCATGGAAAGTGTGCTTAATGCCTCATTCGTATAAATAAAGGTTTCATAAAATTAACAAACCATCTCTTGACCATCTTCTATCTCCCCTGTAAAATTCCGAATAATTTTTTATCTGAACATTGGAATATTTTTTTATGTTAAAATAATATCATGTCAATCGGTTTCTACATTAGTAAAAAACCTCTTTAGATCGTAGAAGGTTACTTCAATGCCATGATTATTTCATTAGGAAATCGAGAAGATATTCCGAAAAAACGGTTATTTCGTCCATTACATATTTTTTCATCCATTAACCTAACGAGTAATTCTTCCGGCAGAAAGGAGTCGCTTATAAAAAATATTCACTCATACTCATTCACCCATCAAATCACAAAATTTACCTTAAGGAGGAAGAAATGTATAAAAAATCTTTATTCATTAGCATGTTAATAATTCTCGTTTTATCATTAGCTGCTTGTGGTGGTGGTTCGGCTGCCCCAGAGGTATGTGCTGATAATCTAAACGAGACGGTTTGTGCCGTGATCGATAAAGGTAAAACCATTAAAATCGGTTTTGCTGGACCAACGACGGGTGACTACTCCGCTTTTGGTATCGACATTTCCAATGCGGGTCTCATTGCAGTCCAGGACGCGGGAGAATTCGAGGGGTTCAAATTTGAATTACTGATTGAAGATACCCAAGGCTCCGGCGAAGGTGGTGCGTCTGTTGCTAACCTTTATGTATCTGATCCGGATGTCGTTGCGATTGCCGGGCATACATTCTCAGGATCCACTGCTGCTGCAATCCCGATCTACAACGAAGCCCGTTTACCGATGCTTTCGGCTTCTGCAACCCGTGCTGACCTGACAGGTGGTGATCAAGACGTCTTCAACCGTATTCCATTCACCGACGATATCCAGGGAACAAATGCAGCTGAATATCTTTATAACAAACTTGGAATCCGGTCCTTAGCAGTTATGCACGATGGCGATGCCTATGGTAAAGGTCTGGCAGAGAGGGTGCAAGAAGTATTCACCAAGCTTGGCGGTACAGTGGTTGCCTTTGAAGCAATCACCCCTGCTGAAACAGACTACAGTGCTGCCCTAACCGATATAGGCGCTAAAGGTCCTGAGGCAATTTTCTTCGGTGGCTACTATCCAGAAGCTGCGGTTATCGCCAAGGATATGCCCGTTGCAGGCCTAGAAGGTGTTGCACTATTCAGTGATGATGGCACTTACGGCTTAAGCTTTATCGAACTGGCAGGTGCAAATGCTGAGGGTGTGTATGCAACTTCTGCTATACCTCCATTTTCTCCCGCAAGGGAAGCTTTTGATGCCAAATATCTAGCCGAATTTGGTTCTGAACCAGGCGCATTATCGACATTTACCTGGCATGGTTATGATGTTGTTTCTGCATTGATCAGCGCCATTAAATCCGTAGCGATCAAGGGTTCTGATGGAAACCTCTATATTCCTCGCGAAGCATTAGTCCAGGCTGTTGATAATTTGACAGGGTATGAAGGTCTAACTGGTGAAATTACCTGTGCTAAAGGGGAATGCAATACTGCTGGGCCTACATTCTTCGTGGTTGAGAATGGCGGGTGGATCGTCGCACCTTAATTTTTATCTTTAGAGGCCAATAAATTTGACATAGGTAAAAAGATTCAACTGGCGAGGCAAGCTGATGCTTGCCTCGCCAGCCGTACATTATTGACGTTGACGTTATCCAAACCGATCAAATGCCATACTATCTTATGGAAATTTAACGATCCGGTTTTCACCGAAGACTAACTATGAATATTCCCAATAGAAAGAAACTCAAAGTACCCATTAACTCATTTCGCATTGTTCAAATCATCATAGCTGTTGCATTTATTTCATTCTTGAGTTATCGCTTATACAATGTGATCGCTGAAGGAATCTATGGACCAGATACCTGGGTCCGATTTTTCCTAAGCGGCTTGATTATAGGCAGTGTATATGCTGTTATTGCCATCGGCTATACACTGGTGTACGGAATCCTCTTCATGATTAACTTTGCTCATGGTGAAATCATGATGTTGGGTGCCTTTGCAGGATATTTTACATTTGAAATCCTGGGGACCGTTGCCGTCGATCCGGAATCAAGCATGGCATTTCTCAATACTTCAACCGTGTTATCCGTCTTCCTGGCTTTTGTCGTAGGGATGGCTTTCTCTGCTTTATGTGGATATTTCATTGAAAAAATCGCTTATCGTCCTCTTAGGGGAGCACCAAGATTAATCCCTTTAATCAGCGCGATCGGTACTTCTATTTTCCTTCAAAATGCAGCACAACTCGTATTTGGACCTCAAAGGCGCACTTACAACAATCCCAATATCCTCACCCGAAGTAAAGGTTGGAATTTAATTATCGGAGGAGAAGAAGTGGTCCTGACCTACACCGGGGTTTTTACCATTATATTATCTATACTCCTCCTTATCGCATTAATAATGCTAGTGCAAAAAAGCCGCCTTGGAAGGGCAATGCGCGCAGTTGCGGAGGACAAACAAACTGCATCGATCATGGGAATTAACGTTGACCAGGTCATCTCCCTGACCTTTGTGATTAGTGGCGCTATGGGGGGTGCGGCTGGAGTAATGTGGGGAATCCATAACGGGATCATCTACCACTATGTGGGATTTATACCAGGGTTGAAAGCATTTACTGCAGCTGTTCTAGGTGGGATTGGGAATATTGGCGGTGCAATGCTTGGCGGAATCTTCCTTGGTATCATCGAATCAGTCGGCCCTGCAGCCCTTGGGCTTGATTTCCAACTCAAGGATGTTATCGCTTTTTCAATCCTGGTCCTGGTGCTAATCTTTCGTCCCTCAGGGATTTTAGGTGAGGTACTTTCGGAGGAGAAAGTCTGATGGTTGATAAACGGTTCAATGCTATACGTGTCGGATTAACTTTCGGATTTGTCATTATCTTTTTCTTCCTGATTGGATTGACAAACACCGCCTCCGAAATTTTAGGGGATATTTTCGGGTTAGAAACCTCAAGCCGAGCAGGAAATTTATCCGGATTAATCATATTTTTCGGTTTGCTCGGTTTTTGGGCAGGTTCATCTTCAGTTGGCAAAGAAAAACATAAAATAGGGTTATCTGTGTTATACGGTGCCATAACAGGCATGATGATGGGCTTGGTTATTGGAATTCTTAGCTATGTACTTGGGATTCTTGATCAGGCTGATGTGGATTTACGCAAATATTTTGTCGAACTTTCGAGACCTGCAATCCAGCTATTACTATTTGGAAATGAGATCGCAACCGGAGCAATCTATAACTTTGTACTTTTTTCCCTGAGTGGTGCACTTGGAGGGCTATTTAACTATGCATCAAGGAACTGGCAAATAAGGCAAAAAATACTCTCTCAATTTGATGGTTTAAAAGAAAGAATAAAGGGAATTGAAATAACACCAACGATTCAAAAAGGCGGGAAATATCACTTTGTCCTATATATTGTCTATTTTCTAATCCTAGTTATCATCCCATTGCTTCTTGGGAATTACTGGAATTATGCTTTGGGTACTGTTGGAATATATGTTTTGATGGGATTAGGTCTTAATATTGTTATTGGCTTAGCGGGTTTATTAGACCTGGGTTACGTAGCCTTTTTTGCTATTGGTGCATATACAATCGGACTTCTCACAGCACCAGAGCCAATTGGAGTTCAAATTAGTTTTTGGGGTGCTGTCATCCTTAGTGTTCTCATGGCAATCTTAGCAGGGGTTCTACTGGGTTTACCGGTCCTGCGAATGAGGGGAGATTATCTCGCTATTGTCACCCTGGGATTTGGTGAGATCATTCGAGTGTTGATAAAAAGTGATGCGATGACACCCTATCTTGGAGGTCCACAAGGCATAAGGGACATTGCCGGTCCTTCGATATTTGGTATCTCTTTAGATAGTGAGCAAGCATTCCTTTACTTGATTTTCTTGGGTATTCTGCTGGTTATATTTATCACCCAACGGATACAAAATTCTCGTATTGGACGTGCCTGGGTGGCTATGAGGGAAGATGAAACCGTAGCCCAAGCTATGGGGATTAACACATTTTTTTATAAACTGTTGGCATTTGCCACAGGTGCAGGTTTTGCCGGTCTTGGCGGGGTTCTTTTTGCCTCTCGCAACCAATATACAGGGCCTGAAGACCACACATTGATGGTGTCCATCAATGTATTGTGCTTATTGATCGTGGGAGGTATGGGGAGCATCCCTGGTGTTATTGTCGGCGCTTTCGTGCTTAAAGGATTGCCGGAAATATTACGAGAATTAGAATCTTTTCGGTTTCTAGCTTTTGGTGCTTTGCTCGTGATTATGATGATTTGGCGACCTGAAGGAATAATTCCAGCGTCCAGACGACGTTTGGAACTTCATGATGCTATTGAACAAAACTTACCCGAGTTAACTTCGACGAAGGAAGATGCATAATCCATGAATATCCTTGAAATATCCAAAGTCACCAAGAATTTTGGCGGTCTTACAGCTGTTAATCAAGTAGATATTGGTGTTAAGGCTGGTACAATTATCAGCATCATTGGGCCAAATGGTGCAGGAAAAACCACTTTGTTTAATTGCATCACGGGCTTTTACAAACCTGACGAAGGCAACATCATCTTCGATGGCAAAACGATTGTTGGTTTGTCACCAGACCGGGTTACATCCGAAGGTGTATCGCGAACCTACCAAAATATCCGCTTGTTTCCAACAATGACTGCAATAGAGAATATACTGGTCGGGAAACACCCTCGCTTACAATCCAATTTTTTAGATGCAGTACTTCACACTAAAAAACAAACCAGCGAAGAAGAAAATGCGATCGAAGAAGCACTAACAATGTTGAACTTCACAGGCTTGAGTGGAATGGGTGATTATTTAGCTCGAAACCTCCCATATGGCGCGCAAAGACGTCTTGAAATCGCCCGTGCACTCGCCGGCGACCCAAAACTTTTACTTCTTGACGAACCAACAGCCGGTATGAACCCCCACGAATCAGCTGAAATGATGCGCTTTATTGAATTCTTACGGAACGAATTGGGCATCACCATCTTACTTATAGAACATGATATGCGGGTTGTCATGGGAATTAGTGAGTATATCCACGTACTGGATTTCGGCACAAAAATTGCTGAAGGCACGCCCAAAGCAATTCAAGGAAATCGAAAAGTAATTGAGGCGTATCTAGGCCGTGGTGCAGCAGCTGGATTAAACTAGTACTTTCATCATGTTAAATAAGCATTAAATTTGGATGGTTATGCTAACAGTCAACGATATACACACTTATTATGGCAACATACATGCCCTTAAAGGAATAACTATTTCCGTTGATAATGGAGAAATTGTGACCTTGATTGGTGCGAATGGGGCTGGAAAGACAACCACGCTACGGACCATTAGTGGTTTAATCAAGCCACGTATCGGCAATGTCGTGCTTGAAGGCGAAGATTTGATAAAATATAAAGCCCACGAGATCGTTTACAAGGGAGTAGCTATGGTCCCCGAAGGGCGAGGGATTTTTTCTCGGTTGACTGTTTCGGAAAACCTGGATATGGGGGCGTTTTCTCGAAAGGACAAAAGCGGGATTATGGCGGATTTGAATCGAGTCTTCCAACTATTTCCAAGGCTAAAAGAGCGACGGAACCAGGTAGGGGGAACACTTTCTGGCGGCGAACAGCAAATGCTTGCTACAGCTCGAGCGTTAATGGCTCATCCTCGTCTCCTGCTGATGGATGAACCCTCCATGGGTTTGGCACCCGTTTTGGTCGAAAATGTTTTTGATACGATCAAACAAATTAACAAGGAAGGCACCACAATCCTGCTGGTCGAACAAAACGCGTCCATGGCGCTATCGGTTGCCAGCCGCGGTTATGTGCTTCAAACCGGCGAAATTGTCCTCCATGATACAGCCGAAAATCTGCGTGAAAACGAGATGGTGCAGAAGGCATACCTCGGTATCGAGTAAATTACAGTATTTCCTGCGCACAAAAAATCCGTCGGGAAAAAAACAATGTAAATCCCAAGACCATGTTTGTAAGGAGGAGAGCGCAGTATGGTTAGTCATTCACCATACTGCGCTCTTTTATTCTAAAATCACAAAAAGCAATTTATTTCCTCACTATTGCTCTCTTTGATATATACCCAGTTTTACTCAAAAAACTCGAGTATGCCTTATCATAATTAAGGTTCTGGAATTTTAAACTCGAAAAATCGTTGGTCTATCTGCTATCATAACTTCAACCGATTCTTATTCTCTATACCACATTATCGGAAATAACCTGCTTTTCCGCTACTAAATGATAGATTGCCGGATTTGCTCCTAAGATAATATATGAAAACCACCTGTTCCAAGTGTATAATGTAGGGTAAAGGTTTATTGACCAAGAATCAAAGATGAAACCATTATTTCTTGATGTCAAGTCTGTGAAATATACCTTATGAATTAATTTTGACTTATAAAATCAATTCTTCTAGTAAAATATAAAAAACATCCATTCTCCTTTAAACTTAAAATTTTCTTTCTAATACCATGCCTATCGCTGAGATTATCACAATCGGTACCGAATTACTCCTTGGTGAAACTGTCGATACCAACACACATTTTATTGCTCGTTCCCTACGCAATATCGGTATTGACCTATATCGTACCTCCACTATCGGAGATAACGTAGAACGAATTGCTAATATCATTAAAGAAGGCCTTAATCGGGCAGATATCCTGATCACAACTGGAGGGCTTGGACCAACCATCGATGACCCGACTCGAGATGCTGTCGCACTGGGAATGGGTATTGAAACTGAATTCAGACCAGAGCTATGGGAGCAAATCCAGGAGAGGTTCAAAAGATATGGTCGTACACCAACAGATAACAACAGAAGACAAGCTTTTGTTCCGAAAGGTGCTTTAGCTTTGGAAAACCTGGTGGGAACTGCCCCCGCTTTCATCATGGAGAAGGGAATAAAATCCGTGATCGCTCTCCCTGGAGTACCGCGAGAAATGGAATACCTTATGCAAGAAAAGGTTTTGCCTTATTTAAAGGAGCGATATGAACTGACAGGTGTCATAAAAGCTCGAATACTACATGCTTCTGGCGCGGGAGAGTCACAAATTGACGAAAAAATCGCAGACCTGGAGACACTCAGCAACCCAACCGTGGGGCTATCCGCTCATGCCGGTCAGGTCGATGTCCGCATTACAGCAAAGGCAGAGACAATGCTGGAAGCAGATGCATTGATCTCGAAAATAGAAAATGAAATACGGGAAAGACTGGGCGAATGGATCTACGGTGCTGATGAGGACTCCCTTGGAATGGTTGCGTTAAATAGAATAACCCATCACCAATGGAGACTATGTGTCGTTGAAGCGGGGTTTTATGGATTGTTGATCCAGCGACTGGCTGAGGCAGGAGCCCCATTTGTCGGTGGTGAAATGTTGACTCTTTCACCATCGCAGGAGGAATTATCCCATCTAGTACGTGAAACCTGCCGAGCAAAAGAAGCTGAGGTTGGGATTGGTATAATCCTGGAACCGGGGGAGACCCAACAAAGACTGCACATCGCAGTCATCACACCCGAGTTAGATCGCACAATCACTCGTACCTATGGTGGCCCCCCACAACTCGCCCCCACCTGGGGTATCAATATCTGTCTCGACCTGATTAGAAAACTATAATTGATATTTCATTCAAGCCGGGAATTTGAACCCTTCTCAATGAAGCAAGCAGGCCGTTGATCAACCATGTTTTCTGGTTTTATATTTTCAGATCAAAGATAAACGATAAATACTCGAAATAATAGATGATCGTTAAAAGGGAACCTTAATGAACCAAGTTGATTACATTCTGATTAACGCCATTGTCTTGCCAATGGATGAAGAATTCCATCTCTATGAACCTGGGGCAGTTGCCATAAGCAATGACAGAATTGTTGCGGTTGGTATGGAAGATAATATCCTGAGTTTATACACTTCAGATCAAATTCATGATTGTAATGGCAAAGTATTAATGCCTGGTCTGATCAATGCCCACACCCACGTGCCCATGAGTTTGCTCCGAGGTCTGGCAAACGATTTACGGCTTGATGTGTGGTTGATGGGTTACATGATGCCAGTAGAACGTGAGTTTGTCACCCCGGAATTCGTTCGCCTAGGCACGCAGCTATCCTGTACAGAATCGATTCGATCAGGTGTTACTTGCTTTGCTGACATGTATTACTATGAGGATGAAGTCGCGAAAGCAACCGCTGAAATCGGTATGCGCGCTGTTTGCGGTCAGACGGTGCTGAAGTATCCATCTCCTGATGCAGAATCTTACGAAAGCGCACTGGAATATGCACGAGAATATATTCAACGCTGGGTAGGTCATCCTTTGATTACACCTGCGATCGCACCTCATGCGCCTTATACCTGTACGGAGGAAATCCTGACAACCGCTACAGCCTTGGCAGTGGAATATGATGTTCCACTACATACCCATATCGCAGAGACAGCAGGTGAGGTAGAGAACTCAAATAAGGAACATGGTATGCCTGTAGTCCCCTATGTGGAAAAGCACAACATTTTTGATGCAAAAGTGATCGCTGCCCATTGTGTCCATATCGAAGAAGGGGAAATGTACACCTTAAAACGCCATCATGCCGGTGTGGTTCACAATCCTACATCTAACTTGAAATTAGCATCTGGCATGGCACCAGTCACCAAGATGCTTGATATCGGGTTAAATGTGGGGATTGGTACAGACGGTCCAGCCTCAAATAACAACCTGGACATGTTCGAAGAAATGCGTCTAGCAGCACTCCTGGCAAAGGGAAGCACTGGTGACCCTACAGCCTTACCAGCGAAGACAGCACTGGCAATGGCGACCCGGATTGGAGCACAGGCACTCCATATTGCAGATATCACCGGGAGTTTAGAACCGGGGAAAAGGGCAGACCTGATCCTTGTGGAAATCTCCCCTTTACATAACGCTCCCAGATTTCAGCGGGATCCTGACGGCATTTATTCACAACTGGTTTACGCTGCGAAATCGAGTGATGTGACCGATGTCATGGTTAACGGTCAATGGCTAATGCGAGATGAAAAACTGCTTACTGTTGACGAGACTCAATTAATCGACACAGCCAACCAATTCGCAACAAAAATAGACGCTTTCCTGATAAAAAGAGAAGGGTCGGTGTTATCGAAGTTAGTTGCGATCGGTGGTGCAGAGCAGCAAGAAAGCTTTGAAGTCCAGGCAAAAGTCCGCATTCGGGAGGGGCAAAAAAGCGAGATCATAGAAGCGCTGAAGAAACCTGAATTCGAAATCCTCTACCATCGCAACTACCATGAATATGACACATACTTCCTGTTTGATGATCCTCAACAGGGCATACTTCGTTATAGAGAAGATGAGTTTATTGACGAAAACGGCGATGTGAGTAACATCCGTTACCGACTGACTCATATTGGTAAAGCTAGAGAGAGAGATTTTCCGTCTGGAGCCCTGCTTTCTAGGAGCCGTCTCATCGCCCCAGCAACTCACAGCCGTCGTTTTTACAGGGAATATTTCCAACCTAATAAAGAAACATTCACCGAAAAAGATCGTCTCAGATGGCGTGTCATTTTCCGTGGTACTACCTTCTATATAAACCTAGACCGGATGGACCAGCCCGACATTGGAACCTTCCTGGAAGTTAAAAGCCGCACCTGGAGTTTAAGAGATGCCGAGGTCAAAGCAGAAATGATTGGTACCCTGATTAAGACACTGGACATCTCAACAGATGATATTGTAACGGATGACTACCTTAAATTCGTCGGAGAGACACCAAGCCTTTCATGAAAATTGCTGTACTTTCTGATATCCATGGAAATTTTCCAGCCCTGGAAGCTGTCACCGACCATGTAGAACGTTGGCATCCAGATTTTGTTCTTGTCGCAGGTGATATTGTCAACAGGGGGCCTCGATCTCATGATTGTCTTAATGTCCTATTGGAGAAACAAAAACAGGACGATTGGAAAATCATTCGCGGAAATCATGAAGATTACGTGATCAGCCGGGAAAACCCAAACGATCCCAAGGAAGGCCCCAAATTCGACCTTTTTCAACCCACCTATTATATTTATCAACAGTTTAATTATGATGTCTCCAGTATATCTGCCCTTCCTGAGGAAATCAGGATTAACTCCGCCGAGTACGGCTGTGTAAGGATGGTCCACGCTTCCATGCGGCATAATCGAGATGGAATATACCCAGAAACCACGGATGCTAAACTTAAAAAGCAGATCGGTCTTGCACCAGATGTTTTCATCACTGGACACACCCACCGACCTTTCGTACGCACATTTGGAAAGACACTGGTGGTCAACGCCGGCTCAGTTGGACTTCCTTTTGATGAAGACCAGCGTACAGGTTATGCGAAAATCACCTATCGGCGAAAAGGTTGGAAAGCAAAGATCGTCCGATTGTCCTATAATATCGACCAGGCTAAACGTGATTTCTATGAAACTGGCTACCTGGAAGGAGCGGGACCACAAGCAAAAATCGTCCTGCTCGAATTAGAACTTGCGCTCTCACAACTGTGGCACTGGTCGAAGAGGTATTCAAATCTTATTTTACAGGGGAAAATGACCGCTGCAGAATCAATTGAAGCCTTCCTACAGGATCCAATCACAGAACCCTATTGGTGACTTCTGATAAAGTCATTACTAAAAATATTTGACAGATATTCGTAAGGAAACT
The DNA here is from genome assembly GCA_964613985.1 of uncultured Anaerolineales bacterium. GTDB lineage: Bacteria > Chloroflexota > Anaerolineae > Anaerolineales > UBA11858 > CAZTJD01. The sequence goes on along the minus strand of CAZTJD010000125.1, from coordinate 590 downwards.
TTTTCGGGATTTTGAAACACAAGATTTAAATTTCCCCGGACCGGAATATTTTATTCTCCCATTCATGGTAGACCAAATCGCAAGAAGGACATCGCCACCAGAAATCTTCCCCATTTTTTTCAATCATGGTGACATTACAATCGGGGCAAATCTGAAAACTTCCAGGTAGAGGGGGAGACAGCTGCACCGCAACTTTCGGGGCAGGGATTTCTGCATAGGGTCCTCGCAGTAGCAAGAAAACCTGACAAACAGTTTCGGGCCAACCAACAACCTGGCGAGCCTCTTGATGATTCTCAGATTCAACCTCCCATTCTTCACAAGAAAACTTATGGATCACACGAAAACGCGCCATATAAACTCAAAGCTTTCTTAAAAACACTCTATTTATAACAAGATACTTAACCCCTGATTGGTAATCATCCAGCAAATCCAGTTATTGTATCTTACCATGTATTGAGATGGACTGTGTAGCCGGATAAGATACATGAGTACAAAGGTAATTCTTATTTCGTCAGGTTAGGATACCTGACCTTCAGGTTTATTTCGTATTCTGGCTGGGAAGAATGCCTGACTTACAAGGCTGATATCGG
>CAZTJD010000124.1:8387-13137 GCA_964613985.1 uncultured Anaerolineales bacterium | reverse complement strand
GTCAATGACCTGTTACTCGGTTTATCCTATCCTGTTGAAACTTTGTGGGACCCGATCGCAGGTGGAACTTACGTCTCCCCCGATATCGTCCCCTGGTCTTATGACCCAGAAGAAGCCAAGGCGATGCTTGATGCTGCTGGTTATATCGACAGCGATGGCGACGGCATTCGTGAGGATCTCGATGGCAACCCCCTGGTCCTCGTCCACGGCACGACAATCCGCGAGATCCGCCAGGACATCCAGGCTGTAGCCCAACAGCAATTACGCGAAGTCGGGATCGACCTTGATATCACGAGCGTAGATTCGGATATCTTCTTTGGCGGCTATGCTGATGGTGCACCGCCGGCGATCGGTGAAGACGACATTATGGAATGGTCAGACAGCACCTACTTCCCTGATCCAGATACAGACTACTGGCTGTGCTCTCAGCTTGCAGATGACGAGAATCCTTACGGATACAACTACTACGGCTGTGATGAGGAACTGGATGCCCTCTTCCAGGCCCAAATTGTGGAAACTGACCCTGCAAAGAGGATTCAGATCTTCCATGAGATCACCAAGTACATGCATGACAATGTTTTTTGGTTTGGTCTGTATGCTGATCCGGATTATTGGGTAGTTACTTCAGACCTGATTAACGTAAAATTATCTGGCGTAACACCTTTCTATAACATCATGGAGTGGGATTTCGCTGAGTAAAGTACATTTACTCAAAAAGGCCGGGAGGAGAATAGGCCTCCCGGCTTTCTCTTTAGGAAAAGCACTTTTCAAAATAAACCAATAGTGGGCAGATTTTCAATCTGCCCATCAATGGGACAGGATTGCATCCTGTTCAATTGGCAGGTATTATAAGCTCGACAACTCTGTAGCATGAGGTTGCATCTTATGCGAGGGAACAAATTGAAAATTTGTTCTACAACTCAGTAGCATAAGATAGGAAGGCATATCTACCCTATACCATAAGACAAGATTGTTTCCTGTCCAAATGGAGGCACCATGAGTCGATACATCATCCGCAGGATACTGCAGGCAATCCCACTCCTCTTCATCATCAGCGTCTTGTTGTTCATACTGATGATCAACACCGGTGATCCGCTGGCGACTATGGGTGGACGTAGAGTCACCCGCCCAGATGACCGGGAGCGTTTGAGCCGCCAGCTTGGCCTGGATCAACCGGTATACAAACAATATCTATACTGGTTAATCGGCAACGATTGGACCTTGATCGATATGGATGGAGACGGAATCCCGGAAACGCCCGGCACCCGCAAAGGTGCGCTGCGAGGTGATTTCGGCAATTCACTCGTCAGCCGTGGGATAGCAGCCAGTGACATCATCATGGAACGCCTCCCCAACACCCTGATGCTGATGATCCCCGCCGAAATCATCGTTATCCTGGTTTCCCTCTTAGTCGGTATTTATTCGGCCTTACGCCAGTACACCCTGATCGACCACACCATCACCGGCCTGTCATTTATAGGCTATTCCATGCCGATCTTTTTCATTGCCCTGGTCTCGATGTATATCTTTGGAGTAAATTTCAAAAGGTGGGGATTACCCTACCTGCCTACCGTGGGTATGTTCGACCCCAAGGTAGGAAAGACAACCGGACAAATAATCCTGCACATGGTCCTGCCTATCTTCAGCATGACGGTGATCACCGCGGCAGGCTACAGCCGTTTTGTACGTTCCCAAATGCTGGAGGTGATCAGCGAGGACTATATCCGTACCGCCCGGGCGAAGGGTCTCCCCAACCGGATGGTCATCAGCGGGCACGCCCTCAAAAACGCTGCTCTGCCCCTGGTCACCATCATCGGTTTAGATATCCCCTTACTGCTGGGAGGTGCAGTGGTTACCGAGAGCATATTCGCCTGGCCCGGAATGGGCCGCCTGTTTATCGACCACCTCTCGCGGTCGGACACCCCAGTGGTGATGGGTATCCTGATGATGATTTCCATTGCGGTCGTTTTCTTCCAACTTGTGACGGATATTTTCTACGCCTGGTTGGACCCACGCATCAGGTATGATTGACGGAGGAGGTTAACCATGCAAGAAACCACAGAAATCGACGTCATCAAGCTTCAGGAAGAATTCAAGACTGAACCCTTAACCCCGGGACAGCTGGTCCGGATGCGCTTCCTTCGCCACAAAATGGCAGTGGCAGGGGTGATCATCCTGTTCCTGCTGGGCCTGTATTCTTTTGGAGGAGCTTTCATCTTCACAGAAGCAGAAGCGAATTTCACCGACACATCACTGCGCCTCACATCCCCATCAGCAGAACACCCATTTGGCACCGATACTGTCGGCAGGGATATCCTGGTCCGCACCATTTATGGGGGTCAAATCTCCTTATTAATTGGATTATCCGCAGTAGTGGTTGAGGTTGTCATTGGGGTGCTGATAGGCGCCATTGCTGGTTATTACGGAGGCTGGATCGATGGCTTGCTGATGCGCTTCACAGAGGCCATGTTCAACATCCCCCAGTTATTCCTGCTGCTGGTGATGGCAAAATTCTTTGGGGGCAAGATACCCAACATCGAGTTCCTCGGTCGCTCATTCAGCGGCAGCGTGGTGGTGATCGTGGTAATTATCGGCCTGACGAGCTGGATGTACCTGGCACGGATCGTGCGAGCTAACTTCCTCTCCCTCAAAGAAAGGGAGTTCGTCCTCGCTGCCCACACCACGGGAACATCCAACATTTCCATCATCTTCCAGCACATCCTACCCAACAGCATCGCCCCCATCGTGGTTTCAGGCACCTTGTCTGTGGCAAACGCAATTATTTCAGAAGCTTATATCAGCTTCCTTGGCCTGGGCGTCCAACCCCCGACCGCGACCTGGGGCAACATGCTTGAAGGCGCGTACAACTACATCGAGTCTGCACCCTTTTTGTGGGTATTTCCCGGCAGCCTGATCGTATTGACCGTGCTGTCGATCAACTTTGTTGGCGATGGCTTGCGGGATGCCCTCGATCCCCATGCCCTGGTAGAAGCCGAATAGGAGACCTTTATGGAACCCATCTTAGAATTACAAGACCTGGAAGTCAAATTCCACACCCTGGATGGAGTGGTCAATGCTGTCAATGGGGTATCCTACCGTGTCGAAAGGGGGAAGACCCTCGGTATCGTGGGAGAGAGCGGTTGCGGGAAAAGTGTCAGTGTTCTATCGATCATGCGCCTGATCCAGGACCCCCCCGGGAAGATTAAGGAAGGCAAGATCCTGCTCCGAGGAAAAGACCTTTTAGACTACAGCGAACAGCAAATGGAGCGAGTTCGTGGCGCAGAGATCGGCATGGTCTTTCAGGACCCGATGACGTCCCTCAACCCGGTACTCACGATCGGCAAACAAGTCCGGGAAGCTATGATAGTCCACAAGGGATTATCGAGAGAAGAGGCGGAAGAACGTGCAGTCGGTCTGCTCAACCTGGTGGGTATTCCTAACCCGGAACAGCGCATCGGCGATTACCCCCACCAATTCTCTGGAGGCATGCGTCAACGAGCTATGATCGCCATGGCCCTCTCCTGCAGTCCAGAAATCCTGATCGCCGACGAGCCTACCACCGCCCTCGATGTCACGATCCAGGCTCAGATCATTGAACTGACCAAGCGTTTACAGGCTGAACTGGGAATGGCGGTGATTTGGATCACCCACGACCTCGGTGTGGTCGCTGAACTGGCAGACGATGTAGTCGTGATGTATGCAGGCTACATCGTGGAGGAAGCTGACGTCTTCCAGCTTTATGAGAACCCCCGCCATCCTTACACCATCGCCTTGCTGCATTCGCTGCCTCGCGTCGACAGAGGCCAACAGGACCAACGCTTAGCAACCATCCCCGGCTTCCCCCCTGATGGAATCACTGTCCTCCCCGGATGCCCATTAGCACCCCGCTGTAATTTCGTCGTCGAGCGCTGCATGCAGGAAAACCCGTCCCTAACCCTGGTCGACACCGATCACAAGATCGCTTGTTGGGTAGATACAACAACTGGAAAGGAGCGAACATAAAAATGGAAGCCCTGATTCAGGTGCGAGGATTAAAGAAATATTTCCCCATCACTCGCGGCATTTTGATCCAACGCGAGGTGGGTGCAGTAAAAGCGGTAGACAACGTCTCCTTCGATATTTACCGCGGTGAAACCCTGGGCCTGGTTGGTGAAAGCGGCTGCGGGAAGACCACCACCGGCAGGACCTTGATCCAGTTGTACACTCCTACGGAAGGTCGTGTCTTTTATGAAGGTGAGGACCTGACCGAGACCAGCGGGAAAGACCTGCGCGCCCTGCGGAAGCGGATGCAGATGATATTCCAGGACCCTTACGCTTCGCTCAATCCTCGCTGGACGATTTCCAGGATCATTGGTGAACCATTGACGGTGCACAAGATCGCTCGAGGCCGCGCCAAGAGTGAACGGGTCCAGGAACTGCTAGAAACAGTCCGACTCAACAGCAGCTATATGAACCGCTATCCGCACGAATTTTCCGGTGGGCAGCGGCAGCGAATCGGGGTCGCCCGAGCGCTGGCATCGGACCCCGAGTTCATCGTCTGTGACGAACCAATCTCCGCCCTCGACGTCTCCATCCAAGCCCAGATCGTCAACCTATTAGAAGATCTGCAGGCAGAATTAGGCCTGACCTATTTGTTCATCGCCCATGACCTGAGCATGGTTCGCCATATCTGCAACCGGGTGGCGGTGATGTACCTCGGCACCATCGTAGAACTGGCGCCCAGAGACGAACTCTACGGTTCCCCGCTGCA
>CAZTJD010000124.1:0-8287 GCA_964613985.1 uncultured Anaerolineales bacterium | reverse complement strand
GCCCTGCTGCTATGGCACCGAGAAACGTCATCGATCTTGACCTGTTGCTACGTACTCCTTATGTCGAACCGGACCTTGGTTTCGATATTTCCCCTACCGGGGACCGGGTCGCCTTTTCCTGGAACAAAAGCGGTAGCTGGGAAATCTACCTCGCTACCCTTCTGGAAGAGAATGAATCCCCACAACTTATCACCAGAGGACCGGGTGGGAAATTTGCCCCCCGCTGGCAACCTGGGAAAAACGCATTCGCTTACGCCTTGGATCTAAATGGGGGGGAAGATTACGACCTTTACCTTTATGATCTGGACAGCAATCAAGATCAAAATTTAACCCCTGATACCCATTTCGCGATCTCACCCGAATATACCTGGTCACCTAATGGCGAAAACATCGCCTTTTGCGGTGACCGTGATGGTCGCTTTGATGTCTTCCTGCTGTCTATAAAAGATCGTTCATACCATAAAATATTCGAAAGCGAATACCCTGATTGGGTTGTCACCTGGTCTCCCAATGGAGAAATATTGGCAGTAGTCTCCGAAGGGACTGAGCAGAATAATTGGATCACAATCGTACCCCTTACCAAGGAAGAGACTCCTTGGAGAATCAGCCTGGAAGGAGAACCGATTGATGCCCAGCACCCTTGTTGGTCCTTGGATGGGAAAGCGCTGTTATTCTGCTCCAACCAATCCGGAACTGCCCAAATCGCGCAGCTGGAAATCAAAAACCGCCAAGTCTCCTGGATCAGCGATGATTCTGGGGAGAAAGAACGACCCGATTGGTCAAAAACGGGTGCGATAGCCTACGTGGTCAACAACGGTCCGACCTGCCAGATCGTCCTCCAGTCGTCCCTGTCAGGCAGGCCAGTCACTCACGAGTTGGCTCCAGGCGTGGTTTATCGCCCAAAGTTCAATCCTACAAGTTCCAAATTATGCTTCGTTTTTGATAACCCCCAACACCCTTGCGACCTCTGGACCCTTTCCCTTCCAGACGGGACATTTAAACCGGTGACCCATTCCTGGACAGGGGAAGAGGAACAGAAACGCCTGGTCATGCCGTTAGAAGTGACCTACCCAGGCATGGACGGTACCCCTATACCAGCGCTGCTCTATCTTCCAAAGGATAACCAGGATTGGATTCCTGACTATAAGCCGATCGATCTACCCCCGGCGGTGGTCTACATCCATGGTGGGCCGGACTGGCTGACACAGGTGACCTGGGACCCACTGGTACAGCACATGGTCAGCCGTGGTTGGGTAATCCTGGCACCCAACTACCGCGGTTCGACTGGCTACGGCAAAGCCTGGCAGTGGGCCAACCGTTTTGACCTTGGGGGGGGTGACACCCGTGATGTAACCGCCGCGGCAGCTTTCCTGGTGAAAAAACAGGTTGCGAACCCTGAGAAAATAGGCTTGACCGGGCGGAGCTGGGGCGGATACCTGACAATGACCTGCCTGACCCAATACCCAGAACATTGGGCTGCCGGTTCAGCCGTCGTCCCATTCCTGAACTGGTTTACAGCCCATGAAAATTCTCGTGAGGATTTGCGCCATTGGGATCTGGAGAACTTTGGTGATCCTATTGCAGACCGTGAACGATGGCATAACCACTCACCATTTTTCTTCCTCGACCAGGTGCAGGCACCAGTGCAGCTGATCTGTGGCGCGAATGACGTTCGTTGTCCTGCCAGCGAATCACACGCTGCTCATGAACGTATGACAGCCCTGGGAAAGGTGTGCGAATACATCCTTTACCCCGATGAAGGACATGCTTTCCTGCAGATCGAGAACGTTGTCCGTTCTAAGAAACAGCAGGTCGCCTTTTTATCACGCTATCTCGAAAATGAGAATAAAGGAAAAAACAATGCTGGATGAGGCTAAAGAAATCCAACCGCTCATGGTGCAATGGCGCCGTGATTTTCACATGCATCCTGAACTTGGCTTCGAGGAACACCGCACCGCTGCCAAGCTTGCGGAAATTCTGGAAGGTTTTGGGTACAAGGTGCGTTCAGGCGTTGGCAAGACCGGTCTTCTCGCTCGCCTGGGTACGAAAAAACCCGTGGTGGGAATTCGGGCGGACATGGACGCCTTGCCCATCCTTGATGCCAAAGATGTGCCCTACAAATCGAAAGTGGATGGCGTTATGCACGCCTGTGGACACGACGCTCACATGGCAATCGCCCTCGGTACAGCAAAATTGTTCTCAGAAATGGACCTGCCAGGATCGGTGCAGTTCGTCTTCCAACCCTCGGAAGAGATGCAGGACGAGGAAGGCTTCAGCGGTGCGCCGCGCATGATTGCGGATGGCGCCCTGGAAGGATTAGACTGCATCCTGGCCCTGCATGTTGATGCCAGCAGGCCTACGGGGGAGATCGGCTTGTTGAATGAATATGTCGGCGCAGGGGTGGACTCTTTTTATGTCAAGATTCGCGGCAAGGGAGGACACGGCGCCACACCGGACCGCGTTATCGATCCCATCTTCCTCAGTGGTTATGTCATCCTCGCCATTCACGGCATTATCTCGCGCAGGCTATGGCCTTTCGATCCTGCTGTGATCAGCATCGGTTCCATCCACGGTGGATCAGCCTCCAACGTCATCCCCAGCGAGGTCGAACTAACCGGAACCATCCGCTTCCATCACGCTGACGTCCAGGAGACCATTCACAAGGAATTGGAAAGAACCTTAGAGATCGCTTATGCGTTGGGCGGTGACTATGACCTCGAGATCCTAAAAGGCTACCCGCCCATGGAGAACGATCCCACCATTGTCGCCCTGCTGGATTCGGTTGCTTGTGAAGAACTCGGTCCTGAACTGGTCGCTGAGCCGGAACCGGAGATGGGCTCAGAAGACTTCGCCTATATGCTCCAAAAGGTTCCCGGTGCCATGTTCACCCTCGGCTGTCGCATCGAGGGGGATACCCGCCGCCACCACGACCCCCGCTTCGACATTGACGAGGACTGCCTACCTTATGGGGCTGCCTTGTTCGTGACTGCTGCTTTGAAATACATGGAGCAGCACCAGGGGACGAAGTAGCCGCGGTTTCTTTGTTCGATCACAATTTCGATTGAGCCAGGAATGCAATTCCCTTGAGGAATGGTATTCCGGCGTGGTTATTCCAATCTGACTGCCTTGGACGTCAAACCAATCCATGATCGGTGACCGAAACTTCACAATCTCACAATTACCTCTGAAATTACAACCTCCCCAGACTTCCGAAATCTTGGAGATTTCGGAAGTCTAGTCTGCTTAATTTCCAATATTTCCAAACCCCACTTCCTCAATTTACATCACGACATGCCAGGTTAGTCGGATTGAATATCTGTCCACCGGAATTGCAACATAAGATTGTGCCTTGTGGGGGTTTAAATCGCTTATAAGCGAAAAACAGTCTCTCGCACTCCACCGCACGCGAATGAATTGCGTGCTACAACCCCCTTAAACCCGTTGAAACGGGTTGATACTTAGGCTATCCCACTTAGTTTCTGGAGCATCCCAAACTTCATCCGACTCCCCCTAGGCGGTTGAAGCCAAATTCGTTTTTCAAGCCGTGAATTTATTCAAGCCTGTTTCACACCCTCCCCCACAATCGAATGTTCCTTCATGAAAATCAGGATAAAATTATATACAATGTCAAAGCCAGAACCTCCGAAACTAATTAATTAAATAGCTATCACCCCTTAATGCAGAAATTTCTTGGCGATTTCTCTTTACTTCGGCGGGAAGACATCGAAAACCGTGAAATCGACCCAGTACAAACCCTCTGCATTTGGTGCCACCTCGAGGATTGCCCTACCAATTTCTCCCGGAGGATCCCCCATCTGCTCCCACCAAGCTTTATCCCGACGGTAACCGAATTGGAACCCAACCGGATCAGGATAAAATGCCTCTCCCCAGGCCTGGAACGCTGCGGTCAACTCTTCCAGGGATTCGAATCCCTGGCTGTCATCAATGAAGACCAGCCCATCCCGATAATTCGGAGGCATCTTCTCGATCTCCCAATGTTTTAGAAAACACCGGTATTGTTTCCCGAAAGCCCTCGCTGCCTGAACCCAGGACCGGGCGACCTCATCCGTAACCGCCTGCCCTTCCGGAGTCTGATAAGATTTGTACCATTCCACGTCCACCCCTACCCCGATAACACTGGGGTGATGGTGGTATTGCTCCATCATGGCATGGATAAGGTCCTCAACAGGCGCCATCCCCGGTTCAATCTGGAGCCAAACCTGAACACCTGCATCATCGAAGTAGTTAAGGGTTGCTTCGTTGCTGTCCACAGGTAAATCGTAAACGTAGGGGCTGTCAATGCCGGTCGGGAAGCCGATAAATAATCCCTGACCATTTATTGTGCCCAGGATCCAAATCCCCTGCGGTACAGACCCGGGGAAACGGGTCGCCATACCTGATGCGACTGAAGCCCAATACGCTTCCCCAGGATTAAAAGGGGGACCATAAGAAGAATATCGGAACCCCGTACCGACTGGTTTAGGACTACCCTGGCAGGCAACAAGAAGGAGCAGACTTGTTCCAATAATAAACCACCTAGTTAATTTATTCATCATCAGACCTCGCAAAGATAATATAAAAATAAGCTCCACCTGATAAACACCCGCCTCTCCAAGTTGTTATCCCAAGTGTTGCTTCCCTTTGCTCCATCTCAGCCCCGCTTCTTCCGCAATTTCAAACACTCATTCAAATGGCTCAAATTATGCTTCGTCGCTGGCATCAGCAGCAGCCCAACAATGGTACGATTACCCCAATAAGCCGCCAGCCCCTTCCCTGCCTGCAACAACACCCCTTCCGCCAGCAATCGCTCAATCCGCTCCAGGCGCACCTTTTCCAGCAGTTGCTCAGGGTGTAAGCCTGCCACAACCTGGCGTGTTCGCACGCCCACAGCATCACGATAAGTTAACAAAGCATCCGTGTTAATGCTTGCACTCAACTGGACAATGTCCTGGTCCTCCATCCCATTGCCGGTATTGCAGATCTCCACCTCCATCATGGTCCCCCAATCCCCCTGGTTGAAGACCTGGTCCCCTCCATCCACTAACAGGTTCATGGTGGCGTCCTCAATCCGGGCGATGTGCCACAGGCACCAGGCAATCGAATGGTTGTCCTTCCCAGGGATACGGCGGATTTCTTCTGAGGTCAGCCCATCGAGCACGGCATCGGCGAAGGACCACAGCCAGGAGTTGCTGACCCTAGCACGATGGAGTTGGGCGTGTTGCTGATAGAACAGGTCCATGGCGTGTTCGTGATCATCCAAGTTTTCCAGGGCAGGCCGTAATGCAGTCTGATTTTTTAATAATTTCTTGCGCTTGATTTCAATATTTTCATCCATACTAAACTCCAATGCATCTGCCTCATCCTTCGCAGGTTGCCAAACACATGGTGGCATTCTTCCTATCCTTCATCTTCTTCTGTTCTAGATGCAGCCTCTGGATGCCATGCTTTGCATTGCCTCCTTTCCGATCGAGTGCTGCCAACTTTCTACCATTCATCCATCCTGCCACCCTTCTGCGCTCTTTCTACATTAACACAACAACTCCCGCAAGAAACGCCCGGTATATGATTCCTCCACCCCAGCCACCGTTTCTGGGCTCCCCTCAGCGACCACCCTGCCGCCAGCTTTCCCCCCCTCTGGACCGAGGTCAATCACCCAGTCAACGGCCTTGACCAGCTCCAGGTTGTGTTCCACCACCACTACGCTGTTGCCTGCATCCACCAAACGCTGCAGCACGCCCAGCAAGCGAGCCGTATCCGCCAGGTGCAGCCCGGTGGTGGGCTCATCCAGCAAATACAAACTGTGCCCCATGACCTGCTGTCCCAACTCCTTCGCCAGCTTGACCCGCTGGGCTTCGCCCCCCGAAAGGGTCGTGGCAGGTTGTCCCAACTGCAGGTAGCCCAATCCAACCTCACACAATACTTGCAATCGAGAGACGACGGCAGGGATTTCCCTAAACAAGACCAGGGCTTCCTCCATCGTAAGTCCAAGCACCTGCGAGATATTCTGCCCACGGTATTGCACCGACAAGGTCTCCACCCGGTACCTCCTGCCACGACATGCTGGACAGGGCACGACTACATCGGGCATGAAATGCATTTCAACTGCCAGGACACCCGTACCCTGGCAGTGTTCACAACGTCCACCCGGTACATTAAATGAGAAGTGCCCAGCAGAAAATCCCAGTCGCTTTGCATCAGGGGTGGCTGCAAAAGCTTTCCGAATGGGTGTGAAAATGCCTGTATAGGTGGCAGCATTGGAGCTGGGCATCTTTCGCAGTGGCTGTTGGTCAATCGTCACGATCTCGTTGAGAATTTCCCAACCTTCGATGGTGTCATAATCCACTGGGGTTTCAGATGCACTGTACAGGTGCTGACGGACAGCCCGGTCAAGGAGATCAAATATCAAAGACGACTTTCCCGCACCAGCTACCCCGGTCACAGCGACCAGCAATCCCAGCGGCAGACGTACCGTGATATCCTTCAGGTTGTGCTGGCGAGCCCCACGGATCGTGATGGACTGCTCGCTCGGATTGCGTCTTTTATGCGGGTAGGCTATCGAGGCTCGTCCCGCCAGGTAATCCCCGGTAATCGAACCACACTGATGAGCGACTTGCTCCGGTGACCCAATCGCAACCACCTGACCACCGTATTTTCCCCCACCCGGACCCAGATCAACCACATAATCCGCTGCGACAATCATTTCCAGGTCATGTTCAATGACCAGGACGGTGTTCCCCAGGTCGCGCAGCTGCTGTAGAACCTTGATCAACTGCCGGGTATCCCGCGGATGCATCCCGATCGTCGGCTCATCCAGGACATAGAGCACACCACTCAACCCAGAAGCAAGTAAGGAAGCCAGTCGCAACCGCTGAGCTTCACCAGCAGAGAGAGTCAGCGAAAGGCGCTCCAGGGCCAGGTAACCAACCCCAGCCTGCACCAGTCGGCTGAGACGTTGGCCTAGTTCGGTTAAGATCGGTCCAGCAACGGTATTCTCATGTTCGTCCAGAATGGTTGGAAGACCGTCCAACCAGTCTCTGAGGTCAGTCAGCGGTAATCGCGAGGCAGTGACAATATCCTGCCCGTTAACAGTCACTCGACGGCTTTCAGGTCGCAACCTCGTCCCCTCGCAGTCGGGACAGGTTTGGGTGACCAGGAATTGCTCCAGCCTATCCGCAGAACCAGCCTCCGTAATCCGTTCAGCATAACGTCGTAAAAGGTTGGCAGCGATCCCTTCAAATCGCCCCTGTCGTGCCAGAGTCGGCGGCTCAATACCAGGGAAATGACGGCGGAAACGAGGGCTTTCCACCCCGTAGAACAACAGGTCGCACTGGGCTGGATTATAGTCTTTGATTGGAATGGACAGGTCGAATGCAAACCCGTAATATTCCGCAGCTGCCTTCAGCGTGGAACCATGATACTTGATGTTTTGGATGTTCCAGTTGTAAACAGCCCCAGCGGTGAGACTCTTTTCCTCTTCTACCAGTTTTTTAAGGTCTGCCTGGCGTACAACCCCTAAACCAGTGCAGGTTGGACAGGCACCTATGGGCTTATTAAAGGAAAAATATGCCATCCTGAGCTTTGGGGTCTCTGCCCCGCAATGCGGGCAAGGAGTGGATTCTTCCGGTGCCAATCCATCGTCATCGTGAATGGAAACATCCTCCAGAATGGAAACTTCCTCCAGTTTGGAAACATCCTCCAGTATGGAATCATCATCCAGTATGGAATCATCATCCAGTATGGAATCATCCTCCCAGTCTTGATCCGCAAAGCCAAATAGAGGTGGAATGTCTTTCCCACAACTTGGGCAGGGGCGGTGTCCCAGACGCGCATATAGCACCCGTAGATAGGTATAGATATCTGTCGATGTGCCCACCGTGGAGCGCGGGCTGCGATTGGTGAGGTGCTGGTTGATGCTGATGGAAGGTGAAAGCCCGTTGATCTCATCAAGCGGCGGTCTTGCCATCCCAAAAGGAATCAGACCAAGCGATTCCAGGTACTGGCGCTGGCCTTCTTTATACAGGATGTCAAACCCCAGGGTGGACTTACCAGAACCGGACACCCCGGTCAGGACTACCAGTTTGTTTTTGGGGATCGTGAGGCTGATGTTCTTAAGGTTGTGCAGCCGTGCGCCGCAAATTGTGATTCGATCGGTCATTTTGTCTCTGGTATTTGACTACCAGTCCTCAGAGGACCGGCAGTCCCGGATTCACTAATTTTATAATAATACTATAAACTGTCTTGAAAATACCTAACTGGCGGCGCAAAGGGCGGGTTGTTGCAGAGAAAC
>CAZTJD010000123.1:0-13169 GCA_964613985.1 uncultured Anaerolineales bacterium | reverse complement strand
GAACCAAACCCTCAATGATTTCTTCTTTCCTATTCATTCGCTTCTCTATAAAAAATATCTCCAAATCGTAGATTATTTTCTTTACAAACTTCCTGGTGACTTTTCGCGAGCACCTGATCACCTGTCGATGATACCTAATCGCCTATCACCGGTACCTGTTCCTTTACCCAATAACCACTCATTCTCTCATCCCCCTTCTCAAGACTTCCTCGCCATAACGCTCCTTCACTTCCGCCAGCAGGTCTTGGATCTTCTCCTCCTTACGCCATTCAGGATCCCAGAGCCCCAACTGGCGAGATGAGGCATCAAAGCCGGTGACTCCCACGCCAAGTAGACGGACCCGTTCCCCGCGATGCCAGACGTTGTGAAAGAGGTCTCTCGCAGCCTTGAAGATAATATCCGGCTGGTCGGTGGGATGATCCAACGTGATCTGCCGGGTGAGGGTTTCAAAGTTAGGCCAGCGCAGCTTGATCTTCACTGTCCTGGCGGTCAAGCCTTGCCGGCTCAATTGGGCTGACAGGTGGCGCGATTGGCGAGAGAGGGTGTCCAACAGCGTTGTCTCCGTGGCAATATCACGGGCATATGTCGCCTCCTGGCTGATCGACTTAGCTTTATGCTCGGTGATCACCGGATGGTTGTCGATCCCAAGTGCTCGTTGGGAGAGATCGTAGCCAACTTTGCCAAAGCGGCGCATCAGTTCCACCTGGTCGATCGCTGCCAGGTCCCCGATCGTTTTTACGCCGACCTCCGCCAGCTTTTCAGCCGTCTTCGGACCGACGCCCCAAAGCATTCTTATCGCCAGAGGAGCCAGGAAGGCGGCCTCTTGACCAGGTGGAACGACGGTTATCGCATTTGGAGGCATCCCTTTGGGGTCACGAGTCTTGCCTACATCCGTGGCGATCTTGGCGACCAGCTTGTTGCTGGCAATACCCAGGGAGTTGGGAAGCCCCAGGGCCGTCAGGATCTCCTGCTGCAGGCCTCGCCCAATGTCTTCTGCCTGCCCCTCGATTCCGGTGACATCCAAGAAGGCTTCATCAATAGAGATCTGCTCGACCAACGGCGTGATTGCGTGAAGTTTCGCCATTACATGGTGCGAGGCCTGGCGATAGTCCTTAAAATGAGAAGAGGCAATGACCAGGTCTGGGCACTGCCTTATAGCCTGAGCCATAGGCATGGCAGAATGGATGCCAAAGACGCGAGCAGCATAAGAACAGGAAGAGACTACGCCGCGACCCTCGGGACTCCCACCCACTGCGAAGGGGACACCGCGCAGGGAAGGGTCTAGTTTTTCTTCCACCGCACAGAAAAACGCATCCAAATCCAGGTGAATGATCTGCCTGTATGCCATCATCCCTTCAAATTATTCTGTCTGTGGTAATTCACCAATCAACCCTTTTCGCAAAGAAGGCGATTTCTACATAACCATCCGAACAAGAAATATTCGACCTCCTTTAAGAAGTTCTTACAACCACAATGTTATCAAAACCTGGTTCGTAAAGTATATTTAATGAAGTCGATTGATCCAAAGTCAACCAAGGATCGTGATACGACCTCTTGTGCCATCAAGCCGGATATGCATACCTGTTTGTAGAGATATCGTAGCCTGGTGCACTCCGACCACAGCGGGGATACCATATTCACGAGCAACGACCGAGCCATGGGTCATCATCCCACCCACCTCCATCACCAGACCAGATGCGGCCAGGAACAATGGAGTCCAAGCCGGATCGGTTGCCGGGCAGACCAAAATTTCTCCAGGTTCTATAGCCGTTTTTAATGGATCCACTACCACGCGAACCATACCCTCCACGATTCCTGGCGATACCGGGCTTCCCATCAATTCTCCAACTCCTTCAACACCAGATTCTATCCCCTCATAAAAAGCGCGGCCATCACTTGTCAGTAGTCGAGGTATCCGGTTTCGTAATTTCTCACGATTGTGATTCATGCGACGTTCAGCAACCAAGAATTTAAACTTGGATTTTTCCAAAGATGAATATTTCTCCAATTCACCAAGATAAAGAAAAAACAAATCATCACGTTCTTCAAAGACCCCATCCCTTACTAAATAATCCCCCTGTACTAGCAATTCCTGCCGGATTATTTCCATCATTTGAACAATGAAAAACTTCGGACTTTCCCTAAGACCAGCCAGACAACGCACTCTCCTTGCTGCAGCTCGAATAATCCTTGATTTCAACCTACCAACTGACGAGTCACGGGCTAATCTTATTAGTTTTTCAAGCGCCATTTCAGCTTGCTTTTGACCTGCCTGGAAGACAATATCAGGAGCCATTTCAGGGACTTCGATCTGCATATAACTCTTCATCACCTGAAAAATATGAACAGGATTTTCACGCCAGCGAGGTCTACCAAGATCAATCTCACCGATTCCACGCATACCAAATCGTTCCAGGAAACGAGCGATTACGACCCCGATTGATTCAGGGAGATCATCCTCGAGAAATCGCTCCGCAAGATTTTCTGCCTCATGTTCTTTAAAATAATCTGTTGCTTGCTGATCATTTTTGATCTGCTGCGTGGCTTCCCAGAGGGCGAGATCCATCGCTGTTGTAACATTATTCGGCAGACCGCGGGTTATTTGCAAAGCCAAATCATTCGCCCCGGTCATTTTCTTGGCAAACCTATTAAGAATGATTACCGGCAGTAAGCCTGCTAGAATGCCACTAACAATCTCGGGTATAGCGAAAATAAAAGCTCCATACAGTTCTCTGAAAAGATTTACAGAGGTATCGAGGTTGTCTTCAATACCAGGAGGGTGACTTACCCTGTTTTGAAGACCTGTAATCTCAGCCTCTATCATCTGGGGTATCTGGATTGATGCTTGTTCCGGATTGCAGACGCAGTGCAAAACTTTCTTTCCCATCCAGAAGGCAAATCTAGCGATTCGCTTGAAGGTATCGAATCGCAAACGTCCCTGGCCTGCTTTGAGGGAAGGATCTTGAATGATCTCCTTGATTGCCTCGACAGATCCAGGTTCAACCCCTGGAAAAACTTTAGGGACGATTTTAACGCCGATTGGATGATGCAATAATGAAGTCAAATTCACCCAAAGACGGCATCCGGCAACCTTTATGACACCTTGAGAATTCTGATCCATTTCAAAGCCAAAAAGACTGGCACCTCCAGCAAAGATAAGGCGAATGGCGTCCTGACCCAAAGGGGTGATAGGATCAAGGAACCCCTGCACAGCGCCAAACGAAAAGAAGACCTGCAGCGGTTCCAATGGTACCCCTTCCATTAGAGGGTATAGGGAAGTCACTGGTCGAGCCTGCAATACATGGAATTTCCCCAAAACATCTTGCCGCTCTCCTTCTACTATCCCGCGAGCCCCTATCCAAGCCCATTCGATATCTTGCGGATATTTAAAGAAATTTTCAATCGCAAGACCCAGCCTTGCTAAAGATAGGATCGCACCATCAGGCAGTGCTTGTAAGTTAGAACCAACAACATCTTCCAGTATTACACCACCACACCGTGTGCCAGTAATCTTTCGTTCTTTACTACCCAGGGATTTCTGGAGAATCTTCATTTCATATTCCTGGGATCTGTCCCCATCAAGATCATTTTGGATAAAGGATCGAGTCTGATTCAAAACGTAATGGTCGGGTGACACCTGTCCGCTGACCAGGACTTCGCCCAAACCAAAAGCGGCATCAATAACAATCTCATTCCGCCGACCCGTGAGTGGGTTAGCGGTGAACATCACCCCTGCCACATCTGCCTGAACCATCAGCTGCACAACCACACATAAAGCAATACCGTCATGGGAAATCTGGTTTCGCTCTCGGTAACCTATGGCACGTACTGTCCAAAGAGAAGACCAGCAGGCTTTCACAGCGTGATACAGTTCCTCGAATCCAACAACATTGAGAAAGGTATCATACTGCCCAGCAAATGAAGCTTCAGGTAAATCTTCTGTGGTCGCAGAAGAGCGTACAGCTACAGGTTTCCTCCCCAACCAATGCCAACCATGTTCTAAGGCAGTCTCTAGAGGTTTGGAAATTATTCCAGCCTCGAATGCAAGGCGGATTTTACCAGAAGCCCGGTTTAACGATTCGGGAGAAGTAGTGACCATAGAATCCAACTCACCCTGGATTATTGACTCCAATTTATTAACGCGGACAAAATCTAAATAACTTGAGGCTGGAATAATAAATCCTGGAGGGGTTGGAAAGCCAGCGGTAGCCAACCTGGATAAGTTGAGTGCTTTCCCACCTACCTGTTCTCGACCAAGGACTACGGTGTGGATAGGAAGTAGAGGCTGTATTAATTCAAAGGGTTCAGTCATGAATACTTTTTTTCTTTTCTCCCGGAATTGTAAAAACAATCACTATCGTATCATAAACTCAACATCAGATGGCTGCCAGGGTAATTTTCCTCGAGATGATAAGAAAGTAGGGTCTTGATTTGTTGACATCTCTTCAAGCGGTAACCTGTGGTATAAGTGAGTTCAGGATGCGAATCGGAATTTTTACAGAAACCTTTCTACCCAAGGTCGATGGCATTGTCATCGTCCTATGCCATTTCTTGGACTACCTAGACAGGATGGGACACGAGGCGCTAGTTTTTGCACCAGAGGGAGGTCCAGCAAGTTATGCCAACGCCCGTATCATCGGACTCCCCGGAGTTAAGTTCTTGCTCTATCCCGAACTGAAACTTGCCCCACCATTGATGGGGACTCGAAAACCGCTTAATCAATTCAAACCTGACCTGGTCTACCTGGTAAACCCGGCCTCACTGGGGTTGGGAGGAATTTGGGAAGCGCATTGGCTGGATGTACCGCTGGTGGCTTCCTACCACACCGATGTGCCCGGTTTTGCGGCTCGAATGGGGATGGCTTATACCCAGCGGTCCTTGTGGGCGTTTTTCCGGCAGGTCTATAACCATGCTGACTTGGTCTTCGTTCCCTCCAATTTCACCAGGGACCAGATCGAAGCGCACGGCTTTAAACGGGTACAGGTAGTAAACCACGGGGTGGATTCCACCCTTTACCATCCTGGAAAACGGTCACCTGAATGCCGTAACTCGCTGATGGACGGTCAAACAAGCCTAAAGCTGCTGCTCTACGTGGGACGGCTGGCAGCTGAGAAACGAGTCGATTGGCTGCTGCCGGTTCTGGAAGCGAACCCTGGGACACGGCTTGCCATCGTTGGCGGTGGTCCTGCAGATGCAAGTTTGAAAAAGAAATTTAAGGGAACGCCAACCATTTTCACCGGCTACCTGGACGGTGAAAATCTCGCCCAGGTCTATGCCTCTGCTGACATCTTTGTTTTTCCCGGAGCCAACGAGACTTTCGGCAATGTGGTCATCGAGGCAATGAGTTCAGGACTGCCAGTGGTGGTGCCCAACGCCGGTGGGGTGCTGGATTTCGTTGAAACGGATGTTAGCGGTTTGCTCTTTGAGAGTGAAGACCAGGGATCTTTGGTTAACTCTGTGAATCATCTGCTGGCACACCCGGAAACAGCCGACCGATTGGGTAGAGGAGGAAGGGCAAGGGCGGAGGGAATGAGCTGGGACCGGTCTAACGAGATCGCCATCCAATATTTCGATGACCTGATCCGGGATCAAGATAAGCAGCAGAAACGGAGAAGGATTTTTTAATCTTTCAGAATTTATTACTCGAGCTTCTCCAGCAAAGCAATGGTCGCGCTGACAATTTGTACACTTTGAACCTCGTGAGAGATCGCAGCCGGGTTGTCCCCTTCCTGCACACCGTACCACCCAAACTGGCCGTGGTTGCCGCCTTCGATAGGCACCCAGGTTGTACTCGCCGGTAATAAGGGTTTGGACGAAAGGATCTCCTGCGGAGTTGCCACCCCATCCCTGGTGCCATAGATTGAAGTCACAAACAGATCAGCATCAGAAAGGTCGTTGCCTTTAGCTGGATAGGAAGCCCAAAACACCAGTCCATCGATCAGGTTGGGGTTGTTATCGGTAAAGGCTGCAGCCATCGAGCCGCCCAGGGAGTGTCCACCAATAGCCCAATGAAGGATCTCAGGGTTTGCAGCAATGATCTTCTTAGCCACATTAAGGTTGAAGACCGCCAGGTTGAACGGCATGGGCGGGATGACAACCAGATAACCGGCTTCGGCGATCGCCCGGGCATAGGGGGCATAAGCCACTTCATCGACCAACCCTCCTGGATAAAAGATGAAGCCAGTAGTCGGTGATTCATTCGCTGGGGTAAAAATCAGCCAGGATTGCTGCCGAACCTCCACCTGTGAGTCACTTTCCAGGCTGGCAACCGCCTCGGACTCTGCTGCCCTCTGGCTACTGACATAACTAAAAAAACCAAGCGCACCAAGAACCAGGAGGAGCAGCAGTGCCAGGATCGATAGGAGGATCTTTTTCACACTTCGTCGCATAACAAACCTCGCGTAGAGTACGGAATTGAATACAGGGTAGACATGGAATACAAGATAGAAAGGAGATGAACTATATTTGTAAGATCAGGATCCAACCATAGTATCTGGAGATCCGGGATTGATTTTGTAATCGTTGAGGTTGCCCCAATTCTCGACTTTATTATATCGCTGCTTATGTGCATTGAAGTATACCTGGATAGGCGCCTGTCCAAAAAGCGGGTTTGCCTGGAAGAAAGCATCATCCCCATAGCGAAAGGCTTGCAGCACACCGCGTAGATGGTACCTGAACATGCCATAGCGCCAGCCAGCAGGGCCAAGGACGATTCCACCGCTGACATGGCAATGGAGATGCAGTTCAGGAAACTCGCTATCCAGGCGGAATTCCGCAAGGACCTCATCGCGCATCAGGCGAGTGTACCAGCCTGATATGGCTGCCCTATCATAGTAGGTGCCGATGCTGAGGAAAAGGTCGCCAGTCCAATCCGAGTGCGTCAGGGTGTAGTGACGAGGGAAAGCTGGTCCGGTTAACATAGCTTCCCCGATATATTTAACCTGCAGCTTACTCAGATCCAACTCTGGCATTCCCTACCCTCTCCTCCTCCGCACCTCTTCCTTAATGCGCTGGATATGGCCGCGACCCAGGGCTTTGACCTCGCAGCCCAATTCGAAGTAGCGTTGAATCTGTTCATCCTTGAGAATTCCGAAGCAGTCAACAACTGCGATGGGTCCACCAGCCCAACCCACCACCTGGTCCGGATCGAGGTCCAGGTAGGGTTTGTGGGGCACAGCCAGGATCAGCCCTTCCACTCCTTTCAGGGCTTCAGGCAGATCTTTCTGCACCCGGACTCGCTCTAGCCGCTCCTGGTTGCGGAAGAACCGCTTCCAGGATTGTGCTGGAGATGGATAGACTTGCTGGTTTTCCAGCTCATACCAGTGTTCGACATAGGGGTCATGGACGCGGATATCAGCCCTCATCTCGGACAGCTTGCGCACCACCAGCTCGCTGCCACTGTAGCGGGTATCGCCCACGTCCTGGCGGTAGCTCGCACCGCAGATCAGGATTTCGGCCCCGGCAACATAGCGGCCCATGTTCCGCAGCGCATCCCGCATCAACTCAGCCACGTGCAGGGCGCGGGTATCATTGATATCGATTGCCATTGGGGTGATCTGGAAAACCTCCTCACCATCGTCAAAACCCAGTATGTGCCGGTAAGCCCAATAACCTAAGCTGCCATCCTTGGGCAAACAGTAGCCGCCAATCCCGGGACCAGGAAAGATAATGTTGTTGTGAGTGGGACGCACCTTGATTGCCTGGATCACCTTGATCAGGTCAACCCCGTTCCGTTCAGAAAATGTGCTCCACTCATTCAAAAACGCCAGGATGGTGGCCCGGTAGGAGTTCTCGACGATCTTCGCCGTTTCCGATTCGATCGGACGGTCCATCACCGTCAGGGGGTATTCTGCTGTGTTAAGCACTTCGCTCAGGAACTTCTCAACCCGGTCCCGTGATTCCGGAGTGCAACCGGCGCAAACCCGCCAGAAATCACGGATGCTTCTGACATAGTCCCGTCCGGGCATCACCCGCTCGAAGCTGTGCGCCAGCAGCGGGGTCGCCGTAATCTTGCGCCGTGAAAAAGCTTTCTTCAATATCGGCCAGGCCACGAACTCAGTCGTCCCCGGTGCCACCGTGGTCTCGATCAGGACAAGGCAGGAAGGGGGAATTTTCTGACCGATCGTCCTCAGGGTGACTTCCAAGGCTGCCATGTCAGCTTCCCCGCTGCGCATATTACCCAGCTCCTTTTTGGCATAGTCACACTGCACATCGACGACGACGCAGTCGGCAAACTGCAGGCAGTCGCTATTATAGGTTGCGGTGAGGGTCTTCTTCTCCAGCACGGTCCGGGCAATCAGAGGATCTACGGCCGGGTCCTCCGCCTTCACTGGTGATTGGCCTCGATTCAGAAGCGGGATTTTCCAGTAGCTGCGGGGGCTTGGACGCTGGCAGCCGATCACGAACTTGCTATCCCGCCCAAACTCGTCCTGGGTGTCCGCCACGATCGCTGCCATCACTGCCCCGACGAAGCCCACCCCCATCACCACCACAATTTCCTTCCCTTCGTTCCTTGCCTTGCTGATAAGTTGGTCAAGACGCGCCAGTTCTGCAGCAAACTCCCCTTCCTCGGGGATGTTAAATTTCTCGCCGCTGGGGCTTATGGAAATTTCTGTCTTTTCTTCTTTTGCTGTCACATCCATTAACTGCTGCTCCCATTATGAAATATCGAATCGGCGCAAAGCTATCAGTACCAGCTTCACACCAAACTCCAGCATTCTACCACGAGAGGATAAGTATCCAAAAAAATGAATTTCCTCCCCACTTCACCTGATCTCCCCAATATCCTTGTTATAATGTCTGCAATTGGCGGAACGATGCAAGTGTTCGTTGCGCTCCCTTCAACTATCATCCCTAAAACACAACCAAAAAGCTATTACAGCTATGAACTTCTTCGGTACGAGTGACCTTTTATCGGTAGGTTCAAATATCAAGCAACATCCAAGCCTGCTTTTAAGCACATCCTGGCTTTATACCAATTTAAGAGTACAACCTATGCTGGAGATCATCCAGGAAGAGGTCATGATGCGCAAATACGACTGGCTCAAGACCCAGGTTGAATTCTATGAAGGGGAGCTATGGGTCATCGAGGACGAGCGGACCCTGCCGTCATATGCCATCGACCAGCTGAAGGGGGTGGCAATCCTGGTGGTTTTTGGTGAGTTGGAGCTTGACCCACAGATCAGCCCCGACACCCTGACCCAAAGATTGGACAAAGTCCACAACCTCGGATCGATCCACTGCACAACCGAGCAGATGGCTGTGATCCAATCCCTGCCGGGGAGCCGCGAGGGCAAGTTGATCGATACAAGCCAGCCAAAACCAAAGAAGAAAAGAGAACCGGAAGGGGATGTTATCGAAGAGTCTTATGTCAATTCGAATTATGTGCGTCTATAGCAAATTTTAAGTTGTGGGTTTCTGGCATGGTCGTTCCAGAAACCCACAACATCCAAATCTTGACCCTGTCTAACCCATACTACTTCCTTTTCCCCTTCATCTCAGGATTAGCGGCAGGTTTACCAGCCACTGCAAAGCGGATTCTACTCCAACCCAGAAGCCCTGGTTCAGGATCACTTTCCCGCTTTCCAGAGTCCCCGCCAGAGGTTGCCCCAAAGTCCCTCGTAAAGTGATCTCTCCTACTGCAGCCGAGGTATACCCAGCACTGATCACCTGCCTCGGCATGGTTGCCGTTTCATCGACAAGGGCCGCAGCCAGGACCGAGCTCAGGACTACCAGGAAAGAAATCCCAAGGAGTATCATGATTCTGCGTTTCATCTTTCCCTCCTTATGGACAGTCCAGCCCAGCAGTAAAGGTCAGCTCGCGAGAGACGGCAATACAGATCAAATCGGTGCTGTCATTGGGCTGCCCACCCACCAGTCGGGTATGCGTCACCAGGCAATCGTCTGCTGTGTCTTTGTGGCAATAGATAGCAGAAGTGTCGCCTTCCAGATAACTATTGTTAATCTTAACATATCCACCTGAATGGTGCCCGTATACGCCATAAGTACTTGTCGCTCCGAGACCCTGTGCTACGATCCCGTCTGCCTCCAACCCGCCCCCGCCTGCCACCTCGATGCCGTAAGCGTTCTCCCCGCCACGACCCGTGAAAGTGCCGCCAATAACCTGGGCAAAAGAACCACCACCACTATAAAGGCCAGCGTTGTGATTTGCCCCTTCCCCCAAGGCAATCACGTTCTCCGCCAGGAAATCCCCGCCGGTGCTTATTGTCACCCCATCACTGTTGGCTCCCATTCCCCTGGCGATATAAGATCCACCGCGCAGGATAACATGACCCGGTTTCATGACAGATAAACCTCGATTATCCGTTTCACCATTCTCAGCCAGACTCGTTACATTCACCAGGATCGTCTCCAACCAGCCACTCAAGCCATTAAGGAAAATCCCAGAGTTATTACCCCCAACCCCAAAGATGTGTGCACTGACATCGGCAAGCAAGGTCGCAGTCATATCTCCAGTACCAAAGATGGCGCAGTTGCTGACATCCGTCCCGCTGTTCTTCACGGTCAGGTCTCGCAGGCTGACATATCCCGTAAGCACTAGGGTTCCCCGAACGGGGGAATAACCCTCCCCACCCCCCACCGTGCTGGAGATCGCCGTCACCTCCTGACCCGCCCCCTGCAGGTGCACGTGAGGCTTCATCGTCACCGTCTCGGAATAGGTCCCCGGACCGACCCAAACCAGGTAGGGATTCTCTGCAGTGGCATCGGCGATAGCGTCGATTGCCGCCTGGACGTTGCTGTAGTCGCCACCGCTCTTGGCGACTACCACCACGTGTTCGTAATGCTGGTCGTAGTATTCCCCGTCCTTGCCGTCCAGGGTCTCGGCGTTGAAGGCATAGGGCACCGCTGCTACCACCGTCAGGCCCAGGTCAGTGTAGGGACCGATCCCATCCGGGTCGAACCAGATGTGGAGCTGACGACCGCGGTCCGCGAACACCCCCGCCTCCAACGGTTCGGTCATATTCACCAGGTTCGCGTTGCCCAGCAGGACCGAAAACAGCCCATTCGTCACCGCCAGCGGCACCGCGTCGGTGGGCTCATCCCCACCGGTGCCCAGCTGGGTACCATCGTTGGTCCAGTAGTTGATGCTCCCAGCCGCGTTTGTAAAAGCAAACTTAAAATATCCTGTTCCCGTAAACGGCTCACCGCCTACCATCACTTCCCCCTGGTAGGAGACCACCGTCGGTCCGGTGACCTCTCGCACCACCGCCACCCGACCTTGCCAGGGCAAACCCGCCCAGCAATCCCAGCGCTCCCGCCACGCCAATGCAAATCGCTACTAAAAGCACAATTTTCCTTTTCATGATTCCTCCTCGTAATTTAACTGAAAAAGAAATGCCAGTGGACTGTCAAACCTGAATCAATAGAATGTGAAATTTGGAAACATGACTAGACTATGTTGAAAGGAAGGTAGAGATTGCCACATTCCGCCAATGTTCCACTACTAAGAAACTTATCATTGTCATCGCGAGGAGAGTCCTTCGCGACAAAGCGATCTCCAGTCCAAAGAGGAGACTGCTTCGCAAGAGTGGCTCGCAGTGACAGGTTCAGGTTGATTTCCTTTTGAAAGAACGAGGCTTCCCGTTGTGGATTTTCTCGTAATGACGAGTTTAAGAATAATGTTTGACAGACCACTAGAATAACAACCCGTCCAGAAAATGCTCCAGCTGCTGTCCCCCGCAGCAAGGATGATACCTGGAGTGTGTTACCTAAATATTCACATAAACCAAGTATAACCCAAAATATGATGTAGTACAAAACGGAACTTCTATGGTGACCTTCCCCGCGGCCCACTTACCACCAGACTCTTCTATACCTTCCCCACTGCCTCAATAACTCCCCTTAGCCCTTCTTTCTTATACCACCTCAGCACCCGCCTGAAGCCCCGACCATAGACCCGGTTGGGATTCTTTTTCATCCCCGCCATACGAACCTTCGCCGAATCGGTCCCCAGCTGTTCGAGCCACAAGTACGCCAGCAGCTCGCAGAATCCTTCTTCCGTCGAGCGGTCCTTCGAGTCAATCTTTTCCAGGCAAAGCCAGGCATGTCCCAGCTCGTGTGCCACCACCATTGTGAACTGCTCCCAGGGCAGCCCCCTCAGGATCGAGATCTTTTTCACCCACCGATCCACCTGCTGGCCAGATTGGATCACGAAGGTCTTGGAGGTCACCCCAAAAGTGTTGTCCTTGTCAACATAACGGGACAGGGAAAGCAGGGTATCGCGGTCCACCAGCTCCAGGGGGAACTTGCGCTGCAACAGGTCAACGCCCAGGGAGGCCAGAAACTGCAGTACCCGCTTAAAAGCAAGCCTGGCTTCCTTCATCCGATCCACTGCGGTCTTCCGGCACAGGCTGCAAACCCAGCGCCCGTCGGCATACTGCACTCCTCCGCCGGTCAAAGCAGGGCAGATCAGGCGCTGACAGCTCAAACACTGCGGCAGTTCACCGTCGTGTTCAGAACAGAATTTTTCTCCCCACTGGTTAACCAGGTAGGTCCCGCTTAACGGGCGGCTGCAGATGGCGCATTTCTCCAGGAACAGCGCTTCGTAGCAGTGGTGACAGTAAGGATTTTCCCCCTTGGCCATGAATTCTTCCGGCAGCGGCTTGTGGCAGTGGCTGCAGCAGAGAAGTTCTGGGTGCCAGACCTTACCCAGCGCTTCGATATCGTTCCCGCCAACCAACTCCCCGCAGGCCGCACAACGCAGCCCCAGTACCTCCCTCAGGCAGGCCTCGTGGTAGGGCTGGTCCTGGTGCACGCTGAACAAGTTGCCCGAGATTAACTTTCCACAGTGGGCGCAGACGAAATGCTCCGGGTGCCAGACCTTACCCAGCGCTTCGGTATAGTTCCCGCCAACCAGCTCCCCGCAAGCCGCGCAGCGCAGCTCCAGGGCCTTGCTCAGGCAGTCTGGGTGATAAGGCTTTCTCTTATGGACGACGAACGGGTCCCTCCCGAATGAGACGCCGCAGCCATGGCACACAAAACAGGCTTCGTGGTAGTTCCTGCCCAAGGCTTTGAGATAGACTCCTTCAATATTCCTGCCGCAGCCGGCGCATTTAAGCATAGAGGGTAGAACTCCTTTGGATGGGTTTAAAGGGATTCTACTATGGTTTTTGGGTGTGTTTATACGATCACAACTGTCTGCTTTCCCA
>CAZTJD010000122.1:0-13190 GCA_964613985.1 uncultured Anaerolineales bacterium | reverse complement strand
TGCTGGCAGGCTGCGGACAGGTCGTCGATCGAATAGAGGTAGACGCCGAGGTATTCGCCAATCTCGGGTTCGACGTCGCGAGGGATGGCCAGATCCAGAATGAACAGCGGCCGCTGGTATCGATGCGGTTCGATGTGCCAAAATTGCTAAGGATCGTGAAATTGCCGGACCAGTTATTGAGCCTTCTGCATATTTTATGAAGTCGCCACCTCAACAATTCACCGATGATCAAGCACGAAGGATGTTAGAAGAATTTATAAATCAAGGAAATTAATAAATGATTTTCACTTAAGGTTCTGTTTTCAGAATAAAAACAGAACCTTAAATCAATCGATTTTGAATCTTTTCGTAGAGTAGTAAATCAACAGGAGCATCCATTGCTCTTCTATTTTCTAATACCTCGCTATCGTGAATCCAGTTAATCCCACCTTCAGAAGCGACCAAAAAAAAATTTGATCTGTTTCTACTTTTATAACAGCTCACCCTGTCTCGTCCGATAATGTTAATTCTCCTATACTAAGAAACGACGCAATCGTAAGCTGTTGCTAACAACGAAGATACTGCTGAAAGCCATTGCCCCAGCGGCTAACATCGGATTGAGGAATCCCATAGCTGCAGCAGGTATTAAGAGCATATTGTAAAAAAAAGCCCAGAACAGGTTTTGCTTGATTGTGTTTAATGTTTTTCGAGATAAAGATATCGCTCGAGGAAGTCCCCGAAGATCACCACTGATAAGGGTCACAGAAGCAGCTGCTATCGCCACGTCTGTACCTGAACCAATTGCTATACCAACATCGGCCTGCGCAAGAGCAGGCGCATCGTTAATCCCATCTCCGACCATTGCAACCATTTCCGAATTTAAATTTCGCAACTTTTTTTCTTTGGATTTTAATTTTTTTGCATCATCACTTGGAAGTAAACCCTGCAAACGTTGAATTTCCATTGCCTTATCACCCGGCATAACATCTGCCAACACATCATCTATCCCCACTTTTTCCGCAATTGCCTGAGCTGTTCGCAGATTATCGCCAGTAATCATCACCACAGATAACCCCATTTCTTTCAAAGAATGAACAGCCTCAACAGACCCTTCTTTAAGCGTATCCGCAACACCAATTACTCCTTGTAAAACACCGTCAACTGCTACCAGCATGGCTGTTTTTGCTTCACCTTGAAGTTTATCTACCTGAACTGACAAATCACTGACATCGATTTTTTTTTCGACCATCATTGCGACATTTCCTACCCATACTTCATAGCCATCAACTGTTGCCATAACTCCTCTGCCGACAATAGCGTTGAATCCTTCGGGCTGGATGAGATCAATACCCCGACTTTCAGCTTCTGCCCATAACGCCTCTCCTAGAGGATGTTCTGATCCTTTTTCAACCGAAGCTACCAAACGTAAGATTTCATCTTCATCAATAACCCTATTCGATGGGTTTGTGATAATATCAGTCACAGCTGGTTGTCCCCTGGTAATCGTTCCAGTTTTATCAAGTACAACCTTACTGACACGTCCTGCCCTTTCTAGTGCTTCCCCCGATTTAAATAGAATTCCTAACTCGGCTCCTTTTCCTGCCCCCACCATCACAGCTGTAGGGGTTGCCAATCCCATCGCACAAGGACAGGCAATGACCAGGACTGCTACCGCGTTGATCAGCGCAGTAGTAAATACTGATAAAGTATGCGATTCACCAACGATTTCTGGGACCAAAAAATACCAGCTGAGGAAGGTTAATAATGCAACCCCTAGTACAACCGGCACAAAAACAGCAGAAACTTGGTCAGCGATTTTTTGAATTGGTGCTTTACTTCCCTGGGCATCTTCAACTAAGCGAATAATCTGAGCTAGAGTGGTCTCTTTTCCAACTTTCATTGCTTGAAACCTAACCAAGCCAAGCTTATTTAATGTAGCACCGATTACAGGATCTCCAGAACCTTTCTCCACAGGTAAAGACTCACCAGTCAACATGGATTCATCCACACTGGTTCGCCCTTCCACAACAATGCCATCCACCGGTATCTTCTCACCGGGTCTAACTATTACAATATCACCTACTTGTACCTGTTCAACAGAGATTTCGATCTCTCTGCCACCACGTATTACCCGAGCCATTTTCGCTTGCAGCCCCATTAATTTTTTAATAGCTTCACTTGTTCGACCTTTGGCGTGAGCCTCTAAATATTTCCCTACTTTTATAAGCGTGATGATTACTGCAGAAGTTTCGAAATATACATGTCCTGGTAGAAACCCTAACATGATAACAATTGAATAAAAATACGCCACAGACGAACCCATTGCGATTAAAACATCCATATTGGCTGAACGGTTTCGCAGTGATTTATAGGCTCCAATATAATAATGCCAACCCACATAAAATTGTACTGGGGTCGCAAGCAAAAACATAAGCCAATTTGCCCATGGTTGATGAGCCCACATAGGTAGCAAACCCAAGTCCCGGCTCATTGAAAAAACAAACAGCGGAATTGTAAATATCAAACCAACAGTTAAAAAGTGGCGTTGTTGTGCAATCTCTTTCTCTCTTGCCAGTCTTTCTACATCGATCGCCTCCCCACCTGTATTCACTGCTTCGAAACCTGCATTCGCGATGGCTCTTCTAATTTCAGCCTGACTGACTATGGTGGGAATATATCTGACCTTAGCTCGTTCGGATGCAAAATTAACATTCGCTTCAAGGACCCCCTCAATATCGGTCAGCACTTTCTCTAACCTTCGCGAATCATTGTCATCACTCATCCGTTGCACGATCAAATCTACTTCCCCAGTAGCTATTCCATATCCTGATCGTTG
The DNA here is from genome assembly GCA_964613985.1 of uncultured Anaerolineales bacterium. Taxonomy (GTDB): domain Bacteria; phylum Chloroflexota; class Anaerolineae; order Anaerolineales; family UBA11858; genus CAZTJD01. The sequence continues at coordinate 10,375 of CAZTJD010000122.1, read as the reverse complement.
GATTCTCTCTAAGAAATCCTCCAGATGAGAAATATTGGGATCGTACTCGATAATTGCGCGTTCTGAAGAAAGGTTAACATTGGCATCTTTAACCCCTTCTACCTTCTTGATATTTCTTTCAATGGTAACTACACAGTTTGCACAGGTCATTCCTGTTATTGGTAAAGTAAGTTGTTTAGAGTCGGACAAAAATTCAATCTCCTATTTTCAGCAATAAATATAGCTTGGAACCAACAATTCGATTTCCTTGTTATTCCTGGCTATCAAGCCAACGAGGAATACGACAAGGATACTGAGTAGTTCAAGATACAGCAGCATAATTAATTTCAGCCAGGAGTGACCTTATTTTTTCATCCGTTGCTGGTTCTTCGAACGTGATGATAGCAGTCTTCTGGTCTACGCTCGCCTCAACTGATTTTACACCTTCCAGATCGCCTACTTCCATCTTAATTGTATGGACACAATGACCACAAGAAATATTTGGTATGTGATAAGTAATAGTTTTCATATTTTTCTCCTATTCACTCAAAGGGGAATTAATTAAGTAATTATACATTAATGCTCTTATTTATCTGATTAATTTCTGATTAAAACATTTCTTACAATTAAAAACCACAAATAATGCGATTACCAATCCCGACCTTGATTTCTGAGACCAGCGTTTGTTTCCACCCTCTGCTTTACTAACTTCTTTTACGGAAACATTTAAGGCGAAACCAATTAACCAACTTCCAATCCATCTGCGATGGGTTCTAAGCTCTTTCAGGTCGGCCACCAAAAGGCATAAAAATTCAATAAGCTTTAGCCCTCCTGATTCCAAATTCACTGAAACGGGATTGGTTGATTCAATACTCATCTTCACCACTTGCTGAACATTACTGCCAGAAGGCACTGGTGCCTTTGATTCTGGTGTTGTAGTCCAAAACTTCTCATCGGGGGACTCACGATCCTCCTATTACGATAAGAAAAGGATTATTCAGCTTATCGAACAGAATAATCCTTTTCTCTTTCAGGAATACTCACGAGTAACTTTTTTCTTGCATATACTGTGTTTTGTATAATCACCTTGTTATCGATAAGTTGATTAATTGAATGTGAAAATAAATCATCCCTCAGCTAGTTTTATGCGATCTCTGGTTCTATCAGGCCATAATCCCCATCAAGTCGTTTGTACAAAACATTGATTGCATTTGTTTCCGCATTGTAAAAGATAAAGAAGCTTTCATGTCCTAACAGTTCCATTTGTTCAATAGCTTCTACTTCATTCATCGGATAAAGCATGAAATGCTTCCGACGGACGATGAATGCTTCACTTTCTTCAACCACTTCTTCTGGCAATGCCTCTTCAACTAGATCAACAACCGTTTTCCCATCACCTCGTCCTCGAAACCGTTTACCTTTATAACGAGAGATTCGACGCTGCATTTTTGACAGAGCAGAATCAATTGATGTAAAGATATTATCCGAACGCTCTTCTGCCCGTAATATATAACCTTTCCCGGAAATTGTTATTTGAGCAACTTGCCGATCTTTGGCATTCCTGGCAGATTTAATATAAGATAAATCTACCTTCGCCTCTTCAATGTTATTTAAATAACGATCCAATTTAGACACTTTTTTTTCAACATATTCTTGTAATCGTTCATTTATATCAATATTCCGCCCGTAAATCTCAACTTCTAGTGTCATTTTTTCCTCCATTTCCATGATATTCGTTTATCTCATAAAGAGTTTTTTATTATATCATCCAGCACGAGCAATAGTCATTCCATATACTTTTTTTGCGCCAGCTTCAATAAGTGCTTCAGCACAAGCCTTCAGGGTTGATCCGCTCGTTGTTACGTCATCAATAATTAATATATTTTTCCCAAATGCTAATTTTTTATTAGCTTTAAAAGCTCCAGCAACGTTCTTCTTTCTTTCCTCAAAATTTAAATTTACCTGAGAAAGTGTCTCCCGATTTCGAGAAACTATTTTAGGTTTGTAGCTGATATCAAATTTCAAGGCAACAGGTCTTGCCAGTAGCGCAGCTTGATTATAGCCCCTCTCCCTTATCCTGGCATCTCCTAGGGGGATCGGTGTTATTACATCAATTTTCCAACCAGTCTCCAAGAGTAAATTACACAAGAAATAAGATAAGGTCTCGCCTAAAGCAAGATTTCGGCGATATTTGAGCTGAAGAAGTGCTTTTCTCGTTATCTCATCATAGACAGCCCATGATCTAATAGCGGTAATTTTCGGTGGTATTTCCCTACATAAGGGGCATATTTTACCGCTTTGCATCTTAGTCCCACAAATTGTGCAATACGGTGATGTTACTCTTTTTATCCTGGAGAAACAGGTGGAGCACAAACGAGTTCCTGGACGATTACAACCCACGCATCTCGGGGGGAATATCCAATCCACCCCAGTCCAAAACAATCTATTCAAGTAATATGGCAAATTTGGTCGCATTGAGACCAAAATTTTTATAGTCAGCTAAAATGATATGTACTGACCCAAAAAGGATTGCATGATTCTTACAGCAGCTGGTCCTAACAGAATGATTAATATGGATGGGAAAATTAACAAAACCATTGGAAACGTCATCTTAACTGGTGCTTGATGGGCTAATTCCTCAGCTTTCTGCCTCCTTCTTATTCGCATCTGCTCAGATTGTATTCGTAACACTCTCGCCATACTAACCCCAAGTTGTTCACTCTGAATAATAGCAGCCACAAAGCTTGTCATTTCAGCCACACCGACACGATCGGCCATATCTCTTAATGCTTCCCGACGAAGTTTGCCGAGTTGAATTTCCCTAAGGACACGACCAAAAACTAAGGATAACTCATTGTCCCATTTTTCATAAACCCTAGACATAGCCCCATCAAAGCCTAATCCTGCCTCGACACATATTGTCAGCAAATCTAATGCATCAGGCATCGCCTTCAAAATTTCAGTCTGCCTCCGTGTGATCTTGCTTCGAAGGAGCAATTCCGGCACGAAAAATCCCAGTATTGTAAAAAGACCGATGATAATTAATCTGCGACTCCAAGGCCATTCAAGTGATGTAATTGAAAATAGGAACAAAAGAAGTCCACCAAATAATATCGCGATAAGAAAACGCCCAGCCCAAAATACCAATGGGTCTATACCTCTTGGACTCCCAGCTTGTTCTAGTTTTCTGGCTGTCTCTTGAAATGCATTTTGAGGTGTAAACCGTATAGCAACCTCACCGAACTTCCGAGCCAATGGGTAAATTACCCTCTCGGTAAAAGGTTGCGATAATTCAATTTCCTCAAGATTAGCAGTTTCCTCTCGTGTTGCATAATCTAGTAACCTTTCTTGCAAAGGATCCACCCTGTCCGCGGCATCTCGTAAACCAATTACAACTAATGTTATTGCTCCCCCAATGACAACAGCAAAAATTATTATTATGATCAAGGTAGGCATTCTTCAACTCCAGATCAATTATTACATTTCATCATACTTCAATATTCGCTATTCGGGTCATTATGAAATATCCAACACCAACTAAGACAGCAGCACAGGATAACATTAATACCCCACAAAGTAGATTATCAAAAAAGGTCATCATGTAATCCCGGTTGATGAACCACAATACTAAGGATAATATGATGGGTAACAGCGAAATGAAACGACCAGAATATAGTACCTGGGCAGTAAGGACTCGGATTTCCCCTTTAATCCTTACCCGTTCACGAATAGTGTATGAGATTGTATCTAATATTTCTGCCAGATTTCCACCAACTTCCCTTTGAACGTTCATCGCAACAATAATAAAATCCAAGTCTGGGCTGGGAATCCGCCGTAAAAGGTTGAATAATGCATCTTCCATTGAAATCCCTAACTGCATTTCCTGCACAACCCTTCGGAATTCTGATGAAATAGGATCAGGTAATTCTCTACTGACGGCCTCCAAGGCTTGGACTGTTGAGAATCCCGCACGCAATCCGTTTACAACCAGGTTTAACATATCCTGTAGCTGCTCATTAAATTTTATTAATCGTTTCGTCTTTTGCCTTCCAACATAAATCCTTGGAAGAATGAATCCGATTATTGCGCCAATAACTCCGGATATAATTTCTCGCCCACCAAAGAACCATGCGACAGATCCGACTCCAATTGCGGCGATAACCATTGTTGCAATATACTCAGCTGGTTTTAATTTAAGGTCTGCCTGAGCCAGGTTTGTTGCAATTGAATTGCCCCATGGCGATTTCACTACTCTGGCATTAACCCAGTCTGTTACTGGAGAAGTTGTTACACCTACACCCACGCCGTCGAGTAGATCACTTTCAGTATATACTTCAAGTCTTTCTTCAACTAAGGATCTATCTCCCCTCACCGTCACTAAGACACCCATCAGCAATAGAAGAATGCCTAGTGATCCTCCAGCAATAATTAGGATTATCATCTGGTTCATTGCTGTTTCCTTTTAATTCTGAAAGTCGCCTTGAAGATGAATCAAGTTGACTCTAAAAATAATTAGAGAGAATAACCTGGAAATTCTCTTTATATTAGGGATCATTTTATCCTTGGTAGATAACAAAATTCGGATTAGTACCCACGCCTCCGTGTCCCAATTCCGAACACAGAAGGAGGAAGATGGATGCCAGACGCTTCAATCTTATTAATGGCTTTGGGTCTTAATCCTGTAGGTCGTAATTGGCCAATAACTTTACCGTTCTCTATGCCTGTTTGTTCAAACGAAAACACATCCGTCATGGTGATAACATCACCTTCCATACCACTAATTTCAGCGATATTTACCACTTTACGGGTACCATCTCTTAATCTTTCCTGGTGAACGACAATGTCTAGTGCCGATGCAATCTGTTCTCGAATTGCACGTACAGGCATATCCATCCCTGCCATTAAAGTCATGGTTTCAATACGCGTTAAGGTATCTCTTGGGCTGTTTGAGTGGGCAGTGGTTAAGGAACCATCATGGCCAGTGTTCATCGCCTGAAGCATGTCAAGGGCAGCTTCATCACGGATCTCACCAACAATGATCCGATCTGGACGCATACGCAAAGAGTTAATAACTAGTTGACGAATCGTGATTTCTCCACGCCCTTCAATATTTGGGGGTCGTGATTCTAGCGTTACGACATGTTCCTGCCTTAATTGAAGTTCTGCAGCATTCTCAATAGTGATTATCCTTTCATCACTGGGAATAAATTGCGACAAAACATTTAGAAATGTCGTTTTCCCTGAGCCAGTCCCACCTGATATCACTATATTCAATCTAGCTTCAACACAAGCTTTTAAAAATTGCAGGGCTTCTGGAGTTACTGTTCCCAATTGAATTAGCTGTTCTAATGTAAAAGGATTCTTCGCAAATTTTCGGATGGTGATCGTTGGTCCAATGAGTGAAATTGGAGGAATAATCGCATTTACACGGGATCCATCTGTAAGGCGAGCATCAACATAAGGACTGGCTTCATCAATACGCCTTCCCAGTGGCGCAACGATTCTATCAATAATTCTTAATACATGATCATCACTTTCAAACGACATCGGAACCCGATGTATTTTCCCCTCTCGTTCGATATAAATATTCTTGGGTCCATTTACCATCACCTCAGTGATGGTATCATCCTCCAAAAGCTTTTGCAAAGGTCCAAGACCCTGGATTTCTGCTGATATTTGCTCAAATAGCCGGTGTCTTTCTTGTCTTGAGAGGATAATATGCTCCTCAGCCAATATTTGTTCAAACAAATCCCTTATTGTTGCCCTTACAACACCTACTTGAGAAATATCAAGAGTCGGATCGAGTTCTGCTAAAAGACGGTTTTGTACCCTGGTCTTCAAATCAAAAAAGGTTTCATGTTGCGCGCTGACATTTGGAGCAGCAACTCGGCGCGATTGAAGTCCTAAGAGGGATTGTTGGTTATTATCATCTTCCTGCGGATCCCCACCCTTCTCAATTCTTTTTAGTAAAGACATAGGTGATTCCTTTTATAATCCTAAATAAAAGCTAAGGTTGTAGGTATAGTTGTTCTGCTTTTTCTTCTGGCTCTATTTCCGACAGTCTTAAACGAACCTTTTCTGTTAATGTCATTATTGCCCGTGATATCGGTTTCGATTTATCACTTAAGACGAATGGGACGCCTCGATTAACAGAAGGAATAACCACTTTTTCGTCTAGTGGTAAGATCGAGGAAACATCAATTTTAAGATTATCACTAATTGCTTCTGGAGTAATTGCAATCCGCTTATCATATCGGTTTAAGGAAAAGATAATTTTTGAACGATCATATTCTAAGACTTCAATTAGGTCTAAAAACGTTCGAATATTACTGATACATGGAATGTCCTGAGATGCTACCAATACGATGATATCACTGATATCAATCGAAGAAAGAGTCACATCGGTAAGCATCGAAGAGGTATCTATCACAATATACGAAAACATTTGTTTTAGATAAGTGATTATCTTCACGAAAGAAGTTGAATTTACACTATCTGCTTGTTCCGGTTTTAATGGCGCAGTTAATACCTTTATTCCTGACAGTTTATGAGAAATCAAGACATCATTAATGACTTCTTGATCAAGCTCATCTGCTCGAGGTGTTAAATCGATTACACTATTCTGACCTCTCTCATTCAACATTACTGCGACATCGCCAAATTGAAGATTGGCATCAATCAGAACTACCGGTGTTTCCTCATTATGTAAGGTTACCGCTAAATTTGTTGCAATGGTCGTACAACCAACTCCACCTTTTGGACTAAAAACAATAATCACTTTTCCTAAGGTAACGCCTTGTGGCATATAACCTACACCCAACATTCCCATGCCCCCTTGCATTGGGAAACGTTTTTTTTCTTTTTCCCTCTCCTCCTTTGCCATTTTTCCAGCCATTCGAATAGTAGTTATCAAATCATCCACACTGGGGGGTTTGGTTAAGAAATCGCGTGCACCAGCCAACATTGCCCGGCGCATATAATTTGGATCACCCTGAACAGATAAGATAACAATTTGAACATTTGGGTGTTCTTTACGAATGATTTCGGTAGCCTTAATGCCATCCATATCAGGCATATTAATGTCCATCAGAATTACATCTGGCTCCACTTCTCTAGCCAGATTTATCCCATCTTTCCCAGTCCTAGCAGCCCCCAAAACATGAAGATCACTCTCAAATTGTAATAGTTTTCTAAAATTCTCGCGCGACTCGGCAATATCATCAACAATGATGACATTGATTTTCCCTTCTTCACTCATTCTATTTCTCCAATAAAAAACCCATCCCAACTATTCAGAAGTCGAAATATCATTTTTCAAAACCGGTAAACTTAAATCATTGACACTTGATTCAACACTATAAGGCAGCTTTGCTGGTAATGTGATGTTGTATTCATCCAATAAAAATTGTAATGTGGCTGCTTCAGTAGAAAAGGTTGTATCATCACCTGTCGCCCGGAGGGCTAGTGTCATTTGCGCTCCGCTAACCATAAGATAATTCAATGTTACCGCATCTTGTGGACTGACAATCAACGTAATCACGTCTGGGGGGTTTTGCTCGGGCGTCGTCGCTTGACCTTCTTCTGGTACAGGAGGCTCAACGACTTCTTCTCCTCCTGCTGCACCTGCCACCTCTTGTGGTTCATCTTTATAATCAAAATCACCGACATGTAATACAGTTGCGTCTGCTAGTAAAATCTGGCTCACCAATCGTGGTCTTTGTCGCTCTTGTGGCGTCACGTAAATCATTTCATTCAATAAAGGATCCAACTCTGTCCGACCCTGAAACGAATAAATGCTATCCTGGATATCCTTACCACCTCCACCTGGACTCAATGTCAACACATTGGTTTCCTCGTTGGTAACGGGACCGATGACCGGATAAAATTCGTTGGGAAGTCGAGTTTGATATTCACTATCAATGTCAACGAACATCATTGTTACGATTACACTAACATGATCTCCCGGTCGAGGTGCATAAGAAATACTGGACAAACGGCTTATGGGTATGGATACAGCAACCTGTCCTATCGGGATATTTAATGCAGTCAATGATCCTGTGGCAGATAATGCTGCAGCTGAATCAACCAGCATGCTGGCAGTCAGTGGAATTCCGGAATCTAAATCAAATTTCGCTCGTCGATTTACTACAGCTGACATATCACTGAAAAAAATCCCGGTAACCGCATCATTTCTCGGAATCTCAATGGTCGTCAATAAATTTTCATCAATAATTGTCCCCCTTGGCGTGTATTGGGTAATTACAACAACTTCAACCATATCAATTACCGGTTCAGATTCAACAACAATTTCCTCTGGTTCACTAGGTCGTTGGAACACATTTCTTTGAAGAAGCAAATATCCGGTTACTGAACCTAGAATGATAATCAACGCTAAATAGATAAGTATTCGTCCTCGGCGCATCTTAGCCTCCCAGTTATAATTTTATTTCGTAATTGACGGGATTTCTAGCAATCATAACCAATCCTGGATAGAAGTCAAGCATTTCTGATATGTTGAAAAAATTCCTCATCTTAGTTTATCCGATATTCCCATTCTCCGCCACCCTAATAATATAATTCATTGCCTTACAAATTCCTTGCAAGACCAACGCATGCTTGTAATAAATGTGGTTTTCCCCTATGTAAGATACAAGTTTTATACCAAAAAAGGCTCTGAATGAAATCAGAGCCTTTTCTAGATCATATTGAATATGCGATTAGATTGCATTAATAATGGTCTGGAACACATCACTAATTGCTGGGCCAAGAATAGCGAGAACAGCTATAACAACAATGGCAACTAATACAAGAATCAATGCATATTCAACTAATCCTTGACCTTTTTCTTTCGGTGCGTATAACATGGTGGAATCCTCCTTTCTTATCATTTTCCAATAATATCTACAAATATTATAACGATCAATCAATCAAATAGCAATAATTCAACCTTACAGACTCCTAACAGTCACTTGATAATTGCTTGTGTCTGCATTCCAACAGGTACTTGGAAAACAACCTGTGACCCTTTATCAGGTCGAAAATCAACATCCATAAATCCCCCCATCATTTCCACCCGGTCTTTTATCACTTTTATTCCCATGCCACCACTTTCAAGTTTTGATTCAACATCTTCACCTTTGCCATTATCATCGATTGTTACTTTTACAAAGGAATCTGCGATGTTCATCTGCACAGTCATTTGGGTAGCTTTTTCTTGCTGAACAGAAAACGCTAGTATTTCTTGTACTGCTCTAAATATAATCACTTCAATATAGGATTCAAAACGCCTTTCAATCCCATTTATCGTTAAACGGATACTTGTATCTGTTTGTTCTCTGTAGGTTTCGATATATCTTTTTAAAGTTGGAACCAAGCCCAGATCATCAAGCATCATCGGACGAAGATCAAAAATAAAATCCCGAACTTGTTGAAAGGCAGATGTGGCAGAGGATTTTAGTAAGGCAAGTTCCTCGCGGGCGCGATCTTGATCAATATCAAATAAACGGACCGCAATTTCAGTCTGTAATATAAAATTTGATAAGGCTTGGGCTGGACCATCATGCATTTTTCTAGACAATCGCTGTCTTTCCTCTTCCTGTGCCTGGATGATGGCTTCGACTAAATTCAATACCTTTTGCGATCCCTTGTCAGATCCACTTTCTGTTTCAAATTTTAGGGAATTAAACACCTTATCTAAATACTCTAGATACTTTTCAAGGTGCTGTTTGTCACTTTGCAATTTCTCGGATTGCCCCCTCATAACAAATAGGCGTTGTTGTGCATCGAGAGCATCATTGAACACGTCAATGATATCTTCTCTCGGGACTGTATCAAAATGACCTTGAATTTGTTGTAATCTGGCTGTAATTGAAGTATTCTTTTGAGCTAAACGGTTAACTTCCAACTGACTCTGTTCAAGCATTAAATCAATTTCCAAGAGTTCCCGCTTGGTTTTTTCTAGCTCGTTCTGAATTTGTTGCTTAAATTCTTCTTCGACCACGTCTTGATCATTCACTTCATCATCCACTAAGGTCATTTAAATCTCCTCTACTTTTTCATGTGGAACTAAAACATGTAAACAAATCCTACTCGACCGATGTAAAAAGTATCAACCACACCCTATCTGTTTAATGGATGGTTTCAATAAAAAGAACTCCCTATAGTTTGTAATTCCTAAAAATCTTTCCCTATCAAACACTTGTATTGAGTATAGCACAAGAGGATTTTACTCGCAATAAATACATGAGATGTTAATATAACAATTAACCACGAAAGAATCACTCAATATCTAACATAAACACAGCGAATGCTTATCCCCTAGTAGACTGTCCATCGTCATTATTAATAATGTCATTCTGAAGTAGCGCTCTTTGCTACTGAAGAATCTCTAGTGCTA
>CAZTJD010000121.1:0-13276 GCA_964613985.1 uncultured Anaerolineales bacterium | reverse complement strand
GTGTTGTTACGCTAGATGATCCCGATACTCTAATCGCAGTTGCTTCTTCTCCGATCTCAGAAGAAGAGTTAGAAGAAATAGAAGAAGTTGCTGTTGGTGAAGAATATGAACCGGAGGTTATCGAGAAGGGTCTTGTGGACGAAATGGAAAAAGAGAATAAAGAAGAGTAAGTATAAAACATCCTGCGAAGAATTTATTTTCGTGGGATGTTTTCTTTAATTTTCAGATATGGGTAACAAACTTCTTAGTACGAAATTAATAAGTCTCCTGTCGATTCTTATTATTATATTCACGAGTTGTAAGGACTCACAAGAATTAGGAGGGACAAGTAGCGGTGAGGATGTTATTACGCCTGTGGTTGTCGAGGAACTGCCACTAGAATTTGTTGAGGATCAAGGTCAACAAATCCGCCAGTGGGCGTTCGAGGCTGAAGCCAGCTCGGAATATGCGAATCCTGATTGGGCAGCTACACAGGTTACAGGTGAACCTGATACGGAAAGATGTGGAGATTATCAAACTGCCTGGGCAACAGCCAGCAGCGACTCAATTGCCTGGATTGAGGTTAGATTTCCTGTTGCTGTGCATGTAACCTTAGTGAATGTGATTGAATCTTTCAATCCAAATCAGGTTGTGAAGGTGGAATTATTGGGAGCCTTCGATCGAGTTTTCGAAGTATACAACCAAGCACCAAACCAGGTTGATCAACCCTGCCCTTATACCTTATCTATCCCCATTGAGCAAACAGAAGGACGGTTTGATACGATCAGGATTACATTGGATCAGTCAGTCTTAGGCTTGGGGTGGAACCAGATTGATGCAGTTGAACTGATAGGGACACCTGAATAGAATACAGACAGAACCATCTCATCATCCTCAAAGAGTGATTACTGTAATTCACTTCGTTCAGTTTGCAATAACAGCTTTGCATTTATCCTGTATTGAGCAAAACAAAGTGCGATTTGGATGCACTCTGTCTCATCATTATGATTATGCTGTTTGGCAAACCCCTGGCATTAAACCTGATTACGATCATCTGGATAGGTAAATCCTAAATCCTCAAGTAGCATATGCGTGATTCTGGCACTGGCACCCCATAATATCTCCCCATCGTACGGGTCGAAATAAATTACAGGGAAAGTATGTCCCGTATCTGGATGCTTCCTTTGTATTATTTTTCGGTTTGAAGGGTTAATGAGCCAGTCCAAGGGGATCGTAAATATCCTGCTTACTTCTTCAAGTTGTGGTACTAGTGGATAAGGCCATGGGATAGCGCCAACAATTGGTGTGATCTGATAACCAGTGATGGTCACCAAATCGCGTAGCCGACCAAGATATTTTATATCATTTGGGGCAATTCCGGTCTCCTCATACACTTCACGGTAGGCCGCATGGATGGCATCTTGATCCGAGGTATTACAGCGCCCACCAGGAAAAGCCACTTGACCGCTATGGATATCTTCCGATTTTTTGGTACGCCGAATGAAGAGCACGTGCCACTTTCCATTATCAAGTAAGAAAGGTATTAACACCGCCGCTTTTTTTAACCTGTTCCTCGGATTTTGGTGAATTAAGGTAACAGGGTATGGATTCTCCGGGGGGAGTGCAGGGTTATAGCTTTTGGACAACCTGGTAATTAGTACTTCGAGGGTTAATTCCATTAACATTCTCGGGAAAAATCTCCAATTACTCTCCACGAATTGCAGAACCGCAATAGGGGCATTCACCTGTGATTGCATCCAGCATTTCAATCTCTCCCGGACGTAAGGCACCACCGCAATTGGGGCACTTGAGAGGCATAGGTTTGGATGGTTTCATGGCTTGGGGGTAGCTTTCAATGGGTTCGGGGAGTTTTTCCTGCAGCCAACTGGAGACTTTTTTACTTATCTCGGGGTAGCTCATGGATGTTAATTCCGTGATGGTGCGTTGCCCTACTTGGGCTAATGCAGGCCACTTTTGCGCTTGGGCAATTATCTCCAACCCTGAAAAAATGCATTGTGATCCTTTCTCCAGGTTGCCAGAGAGTAACTGTGCGCGTCCAGCTTGAAGGAAAAGGTTGGTTGCATTTTTCAATCTTCCCAAATCTCTTGCGCCTTCTGCCATGTGCTCAAAAATCTGAGCAGCCTGAGCATGATCTCCATTTTCCATCATCTGGTGAGCACGCCTGAGCGCAGTTTGGGCTCGAGCACCTATCTGACCAGGTGCTCCTGGCCTTATTCGTCTTCGGATTGGTCTCATTCTTCTGCGCATCTATCGCTCCTTTTTCTCTATCTTTTCTATGGACATTAACCTTGTGATATTGGACGGGCAAAGGTTAAAAACCCAGTGTGGGCAGTCATTCGGTCGTCTGGTCTCAATCGGGTAGGTATTGGTTTATAAAACCTAAGCATGATTTCGCAGACATCAATGAAGGCAAAACCATTGGTTATAAGGCCATCCAATAAGCTGCTGACCTGGTTTGTGGTGGGTACCAGATTACCAAAGAACCCACCAGGTTTCAGGGCGTTCCTGGCTTGGATTAGATAGTCTTCCGGGTTTGGGACATCCAAAAATAGAGCATCAACATTGGTTTCATCGAACCCATTAATAATGTCTTTATCTTTGAAAGTCACCCGGTCATTATATCCCATTTTCTTGATATTCTTCCTTGCCAGGTCCTGTGCATCCTTACGATTTTCGTAGGAATAAATGTGTCCTGTAGACCCTACAGCCCAACCTAAAGCAGTTGTTAACGCCCCAGAGCCTGTCCCAGCTTCAATGACCGTTGTTCCCTCACCGATATTCATGTTCAACAAAATATATCCGATGTCTTTTGGATACAGGATGGTAGTCGTACGCCTAATAGAAACAAGGAGATCTTTAAGACTGGGTTGGACCATCAGGAATTCTTTCCCGAGGTGTGTTAAGACCTTGCTTCCCCAGTGCAGTCCAATTAAATCCGAATGATCAATGGTACCGTGGTTTGTCTGGAACTTCCCAGCGAGGTGTAATTGAATAATGTGTTCTTTGTTGCGAGGATCGACAAGGAGGACAAAGTCTCCTTCTTCGGCGTAAATGGATTGAGAGACAGGCATGTTTCTTTGAATTCTCTCTATTTTCCTTTATGGATTTAGGTATGCCTTTATGGGTTCAAGTGCACCTTGAAGAAATCTGTTATGGCATTGTAGCAGATTACCCGATTATGAAACTTCAGGACATCATGACCTTCATCTTCAAACATTAAATATTTGACATCTTTACCAATTGTGTTCAAATAATCAACGATATCTCGAGATTCTTGTTCAATCACACGAGGATCGTTTTTACCCTGGATTACAAGCATCGGCGCCTTTAGTTCCTCAATATAAGTCCGTGGAGATCGTTCTATTAATTTTTCTCGTTCTTCGGGAATATCGGGATTACCAATGGACATTTTAAAATAGGGTTTCCACGTTTCTGGGATTCGCTCTGAGAATTTTATCAGATCATAAGGACCAAACATATCGCAAGAAGCTTTCCACAATTCAGGATATCGAGAGGCTAGCATCAAGGTCATATAGCCTCCATAAGAACGCCCAACAACGCTTGCCCTGGTTAAATCCAGCCGCTTATCCAAAGGAAGGGTTTTCGTCATGGCATGTACATGATCAAGTAGGTCATCCCCGCCCCAATCTCGATCGACTTTCTTCATGTATTTTAATCCATAGCCTGATGAACCACGCACATTAGGGACAAAAACTGCAAAACCATTAAGTGTTAAAAATTGAATGAGTGGCATTGAAAACCACGAGAAATCTGGTCTTTCTTGAGATTGTGGACCACCGTGTACATAATAAACAAGTGGTCTTGAGTTCTCGAAGGATAAATCTTCCGCAGGAAGATAAAGCCTCGCAGAGATAGGCAGACCATCAAAACTGGAAAAAGATGCATCCTCTCCACCACTTAGCAATTCTCGGGGGATTGCCAGTACTTTTTCCTTGGTGAGTTGTTTGATTTTTTTTCGATTTTTCTTCATTCGATAAATCTGGGTAGGGGAAGTAGCGGTAGAGAAGGAAAGGGCGATATTCTCAGTCTTTTCTTCCCATGAAATATGCTCAAGAACTCCATCTGAAATATCACCTTTGCCTGTGATGATCTTTTTAAGGGTAAAGGTAAGCTCCTGCTCGTTGAAGGTTCCTTCATAAACCCAACTTGCTCCCTCGATATTATAGAAAGCAAAATATCGGGACCCAGTTAAGTGTCGCAAGCCATTAAATTCCCCGATACCCTGGTGTTTGATTCCTAAGATTTTTACAGGCTGAACTTCCTCATGGTTTTTAATATCAAGGTATCCGAGTCCCCCAGTATCCTCAAACATGGCAGTGAAGAACAGCAGGCCGTGGTCGTTGTTCACGAAATTACAGCCATAGATACTGTTTAAAGGGTATTCTTGATCTGGATCACGGTCTGCCATAGGTGTTCCAAACAGAACTTCTGATTTGCCATTCTCCCATAAATAAAGTACTTGATCCCCAACGGTATAACCCTCATTAAGGATTATTTTGTCATGTTTTGCATTTACACCATCTACATTGCCACTGTGTATACTCTCATGGAGCTTTACCATCACTCCAGTTTTTAGATTCAGGCGAAAAGTGATGTTTAACGGTTGATGATGGGATTCTGCTGAAAAAAATGCGAGATCCTGCTCTGGATAGGATTTCTCCAGGTAGAAGCGGTAATTTACGGTAGGATCATTAAAGAAATCCAGGATTGCGGGTTCAGGGTATCCACCATGGATAGGGATCAACATAGGTTGGTAATTTTCATTACCATCTTCATCGAGCATGATCAAGATTTTTTGTAGATCAGGGAATACCCGATAAAGGTTTCCAACAAGGTGTGGGTTCTGTACTGCGATTTCGAGAGGAAGAAGTGGAACAGGAACACTGCCCTTTGCATCCATAACATAAAGACTCAGGTGACCGCTCATATTGCTTAGAAAGAATATCTGATCTTTCACTTTTTCAGGGACTAAGAAGGACCGGGCAGAAAGGAATGATTCAATTTTGAACATGGGATTTCCTCAAAAAAAGGTTAATGAGTATCACTTGATGGAAGGGTTTCAGGTTATTTATGTTTCAAATTTTTCTACACGAAACAACCAATTCCCAATTAGGAGGGTGATCAACGCACCAATGCAAGCCAATACCAGGTGAAGCGTGCCTACGCTCCCAAGGATCCAACCGGTACGATCAGCAATGAAATGACCCACCCAGAAACCAATCCAGGCCAGGAAAAGATACAGGAGTAAATGACCGAGAGTTCCTCCTCTCCAGAAATGGAAAGCAGAGCCTAACAAGGTCGAGATTACAAAACCAAGGAGGATCGAAGGAAGAGTCATAATTTTGATGGTTCTCGCCTAATTTTATTAATCAAGTCTTCCATTCAACATCTATCTCTAGGACGTCATTATGAAGTCCTTAAGTAAAAAATGGGAGTTAGGAGGGTTATTTTATTGAGTTTAATTCTCTCAAGAAATATTTTTGATTCTCTTCTTCCTCGATGGCTTCAGCAGATTCTTTTGCTAGATTGAAGTATTTGTTAAAGTTAGTTTCATCCCGTAAAATCAAAGATGCTCTAGCTAAAGCCTCGTAAGCAAAAGCGAGGTCGAAATCACCAATATTGTTTTCCAGGCAGTGGTTGAGGGATTCTTCTGCATACTTGATAGCAGATGTCCCATCGCCAAGAAGCGCATACACCCTTGATAATTGCCAATCTCCCCTGGCAAATTCTAAAGGGCTGCCAATCTCGCCCCAATGATATCGAGAAGCATGCGCGGTGTGGATCATCTTGATATCATCATCATGGGTGCGAGTTTTTTTGTCGATTAAATCCCAGGTGCCGTTGAAACAATCGATTGCGAACTTGCGATGGTAATCTTTACTTTCCTCGTCCATCTCGACCTCCATATTTATGTAATTATACCCCCTCCAAGGCAGACCTCACCATGATAAAAAACTGCGGATTGGCCAGGGGTTATGTCCCTTAGTGCGGTATCGAATTTGATAGCCACGCGATTTTCATCAAGCGGTTCGATCCAACCCCAAACCTCACGTGCCTTGTACCGGATTTTTATGGTTGCCCGAATTGAGTGAGTGAGAGGTTTTCCGGATATCCAGTTCACATTTTCAACCTTAGCTTCTTCCTGGCTTAAATCTGTTTTCGTACCAACGATGAGCACGTTTCGAGTAAGATCTTTTCTGAGTACATAGTAAGGTTGAGGTGCTGAGATTCCTACGCCTTTCCTCTGCCCAATTGTATAAAAAGCCAGTCCCTGGTGTTCCCCAATCACTTCGCCATTTTTTGACAAAATTGGACCTGGTTTAATAACCTCTGGAGCATAGCGGATCAAAAACTCTCGGTATCCCAGATTCCCAACAAAACAAAGATCCTGGCTGTCTGGGCGTTCAGAAACGGGTAGGAAAAATTCCCTGGCAAAGGATCTGATCTGTGACTTTTGGAAGTCCCCAACTGGAAAGAGAGTTCGGGATAAGGTCTCCTGAGATAGACAGTAAAGGACATAGGATTGGTCTTTTTGAGTATCCACGCTTCTTAATAGCTGGATGTTTCCAAATTGGTCCTTCCTCAGACGAGCGTAATGTCCAGTGGCAACATACCTCGCTCCGATCTCGTCAGCAAACTTTTGTAGAATATCCCAGCGAACCTGTATGTTGCAGACTATGCAGGGATTTGGCGTATCACCGCGTTTATGTGAATCGATGAAGTTTTCGACAACTTTTTCTTTGAAAGAAATTTGTGCATCGATGGTGTGGAATGGAAGACCTAGTTGTTCAGCAACCTGGCTAGCCAAGGCTAATGAGTCAGGTGTACAACATAAATTCTCAGTACTGGGATCACTCCATAATTTTAGCATCACCCCTGTTACATGGTGCCCTTCTTTGGCTAATAATGCTGCAGCTACTGAGCTATCTACCCCTCCACTCATCGCGACGACTATTTTAGGGGTTTGTCCTGCCATGTTGGTTATTGTTTCATAAATATCCATAAAAGGACGAAGATATCTCCATTATAGCATGACCGAGGTTTATTCACGATTTCCGAAGTTAGGTCCTTTTCCATACCCATGACCCATCTTCCATTGATATAATTATCTGCAGAGGCTTTTACAACGGCATGGTTTTATGAAGACAATGATCCACAAAGACATTTTCTCGGAAAGTGAATGATGGATGAAATCGGTAAAAGGAGGCGTGATGACCAATAGAATTAAATTTGGCACAGATGGCTGGCGCGGTCGAGTAGCGGAAGATTATACATTTGCTAATGTCCGACGGTGTGCACAAGGATTTTCGAATTACCTTATTGACCTTGGGAAAAAAGGAAAGCGTGTGATTGTTGGACACGATAAGCGGTTCATGGGTGAATATTTCACTGAGGCCGTTGCAGAAGTATTAGCTGGAAATGGTTTTATTGTATACTTGACAGATGGACCTTCTCCAACCCCGGTAATCTCTTATGCCGTAGTCGATAAAAACGCTTGTGGTGCGGTTAATGTGACGGCTTCTCATAATCCTTCAACAGATAATGGTTTTAAAGTCCGGGATGAACATGGAGGGGCAATTGATCCAGAAGGCTTGAAGAGAATAGAAAGCCTTATCCCAGATTCTGAAGAAAAGGTAAAGAGAGTCGACCTCAAGGTTGCTTTAGAACAGGGAATTATCGTCCGTTTTGACCCAGGGACAGGTTATATTAAACAAATTAACCGCTTAATAGACCTGCAACCCCTTCGTGATGCGGGTTTAAAGGTCTTAGTCGATCCGATGTGGGGGAATGGAGCTGGTTGGTTCCCTAGATTAATTGGTGGTGGTGCCACAGAAGTAATAGAAATTCATAATACTCGTAACCCGATTTTCCCAGAAATGCAGCGTCCGGAACCTATACCACCGAATGTGGATGTTGGTTTAGAGACCATACTTGAGGTTGGCGCAGATGTGTTGTTAATCAATGATGGAGATGCTGATCGGGTTGGTTTTGGCGATGAGAATGGTGAATTTATTGATCAATTGAGGGCTTTCGGACTGCTCGCTTATTATCTACTTGAAGTGCGAGGAGAACGAGGCCCGATTGTAAAGACGATCTCTACCACGAAAATGCTCAACAAACTCGGAAAGATCTATGATGTCCCGATCTACGAGACCGGCGTGGGATTTAAGTATGTTGCACCAAAAATGATCGAAACAAATGCATTAATTGGGGGGGAAGAGTCTGGTGGGTATGCTTTTCGTGGTCATGTCCCTGAACGCGACGGCATCCTGGCGGGGTTGTATTTCCTCGACATGATGGTTAAACTCCAAATGACTCCCTCGGAATTAATTGAGTTATTATTCAGCAAGGTTGGTGCCCATTACTACGATCGTATTGATACACCTTTCAGAGGGGAAAGGGATGATAAGATTAATCGGATCCTCAATTCAAAACCAGAAAAAATCGCTGGCTTGAAGGTTACTGATTTTGTCACCATCGATGGCTACCAGTTCATCATGGAAGACGGTGGCTGGTTGTTGATCCGTTTCTCGGGAACAGAACCGATCATTAGAGTTTATTGTGAGACAACCCATAAAGAGAAGGTTCAGGAGATCCTAGAAGGTGGTCTCGAAATTGCTGGGATTGATTAAAGAGATCCCGTGAAAGCCAACCCCTTTTAAGATTAAATTTACTAAAGAACCTCGACCAATTACCCCTGGACTGTCTCTTAAAATAGATTAGGGCTTCCAGGGGTTTTTTCCCACAAGAAAATATGAATTTAGTTGATACCCACTGTCACCTTGATTTTCACCAGTATGACCTCGATCGGGATTTGGTATTGAAGCAGGCCTGGGATACGGGATTGTCTAGAATCCTTATTCCCGGTATTGACATCCCCTCCAGCCAGGCTGCTGTTCAGTTAGCTGATAAACATCCAGGTGTTTATGCTGCCGTGGGAGTCCATCCTAACAGCTCGAATAATTGGGATCAGTGGACCAAGGAATCCCTGGAAATATTATCAAGTCAAGAAAATGTGGTGGCGATCGGGGAGATTGGCTTGGACTATTATCGGCAGCAAGTAGCGAAAGAACAACAAAAATCCGTATTTGAGGTTCAATTAAAGTTAGCCAAATGTAAGATGCTGCCTGTAGTGATCCATACCAGGAATGCAAACCTGGATGATAGATCGTGCATTTCAGATATTATTCGTATTTTATCTGGATGGGACCATATCCTGGAATTCCCCGGGGTTATCCATTCTTATTCGGGGAACATCGCAGAAGCGCACCAATTAATTTCAATGGGCTATTTCCTGGGGATTACAGGACCAGTAACCTATAAGAATGCCTCGGAACTACGCGAAGTAGTTGCTGCAGTGCCTTTGAAGAGATTGCTGATAGAGACCGATAGCCCTTTCCTGGCTCCTCAGCAAAGAAGAGGGAAACGCAACGAGCCTGCTTTTGTTCGTTTTATTGCAGAAAAGATTGCTGAAGTCAGAAGCCAACCTGTAGATGAAGTAATCAACCAGGTTCAGAAGAATGCAGCCAGGTTGTTCCGATGGGAGGAGATACTTTAAGGAGTAGGGAGGTTATAGAAATTATAAACTGCTCTAGAGAGTTGCCCCATCAAACTTGAGGCAGAATCCCAAATTAGCTGGACTGGATGATAGAAGAAAATCACCAGCACATAGTCAATCCCTGGCGTGTAGATGATTCCAGCGTCACCCAGCAAGTTGATGACACCATTGTTTGTGACCCAGCCGTGTTTATGGGCGATTTTGGTTCCATCCGGGATACCAGCCTCCAAGAGAGATGGCATTTTATTTTTCGTCAGGTAGGTGATTATGTCCTGGCACTCTTCTTTGATGATTTTTCCTGGGAAAGCAGCAATCAAGGACCCTCCATTGTCTTCAGCACAGAGGTAGAGGTCTTCCAGAAGCATGCCCATATCTGATGGTGTGGTTTGATTATAAGGATCAGGATTGGTAGTGACATCCTCTCGCTGGTTCGCGGGGGTATTAAATACATCCAGGATCGGTGCTCCGAGATAGAAATGACCTGCAAGAAATGTGTTCTCCAACCCGATCGCCCGTAGGTCTGAAGTAACCAGCAGAGGCGCCCGGTAAGAGTCAATGATCCGCTCCATCAACCAGTCCGCAGTCTCATTACCGGATTCAATGATCATTTTTTCGATCAGGTTGGTGGTTTCCTCATCTGGGGCACTGTCTAACCGGCGATAAACCGAAATTAGGATTGGAATTTTTATAATGCTGGCGGTTGTGAATGCAATATCGGGATTGACGGGCAAATCTTGTCCATTTTGGTAAGCGAAATGGATCTCTTGGGCATTTTCCAGGTTAAGAAAATAGAACCCAACCAGGCCATCGAATTCAGCCAGGTCAATGGTTTGCTTTAGGAGGATTTCCAGGTTGTTAAAGGACGGCTTTGGTGGTAAGGTACGTTCCAATGGCAGCGTGATAACCCTTTGATGGATTGAACGGAGTGCATTCTCAAAGGGTAGGATGGTACGGTCGATATCCAATGCTGTTCCTAATGTGCCGGGTTGAAATTCAACGGACCCTGGAACAGGCATACTTGGTATTGCAGGTTGGTCATAACGCGGGGCGATCTCATTTTCCAAATAGATTCGCAACCGTACCTCTGAATAAGATGCTCGCAAAGGGATATCAGCAGACGGGCGTGGAAGTCCCCAGAGGTAGTCCCAGAAAGCATTCCAGAAAGGTGTTTGGGTCCTTTCTAGATCAGCAGAAGCCAGCATACTTTCCAAATCCAGTTCAAAACCGACCACAGAAGGGCTTAACTGGATAATGTTTTCATTGTAGTGCAGTTCTACCGGGACATTATATGCTTCTAACAAACGTTGGGCGGCTTCCTGTCGCTCTACACCACCGACAGTTACACCCGCAATCGTCATGCCCTCAGGAAATTTACTGTGGATCCGACTGAAGGCTGCGACTTGTATGGTGGTTAGGATCACAGCGAATAACAACAAAAAAACGGAAATCCACTGTAAACCAGAAAGTGTTCCTGATCTACCGACGCGTCGTCTCATAGCGGGGAGTATAACATGGTACGTGGTAATATGAAAAAATGATGGTTATGCTATATTTCGCAAAAAATGATTATCTTAGGCACTATGGTGTTCTTTTAGAACAAGTTAAAAATATCGTGTTTTCCGATTGATGATTATCTTATGATAATAGTATTTTGCCAATTATTGATTAAAATAGTTATAGAATCAACCATAAGGTTTAGGATACATTACTTAGCAATGGCACCCACTATATTTAACCAATAATTAAATATAGACATTATCGACACAGAGGCATTCTATATGTTTCGCTCCATATTTATTTATCTATCAAAAGCTTCCTGGGCACGTAAGATTGTAACCGGTTGGAAAATCGCTTGGTTGGTAGCTTCCCGTTTTGTGGCTGGTGAGAAACCTGAAAATGCCATTCAAGCGATTGAGTCGCTTAACCAAAAAAATATATATGCTACTCTCGACCACCTTGGGGAGAGTGTAACCACCCCGGAAAATGCCAATGATGCCGCAGATGAGATCATCCATATCTTGGATAAAATTAACCAGATCAATGTGAAATCAGGTGTATCAATCAAGCTTTCTCAGATCGGTCTTGCTTTAGATGTGGCGGTTTGCGAAGCGAATCTACGGAGAATCCTGACCCCGGCGAAAGAATTGCATAATTACATACGAATTGATATGGAGGACGCACCCTATACAGACCTGACCCTGTCTTTATTCAGGAAAATGCGATCTGAAGGTTTTGATGAAAATGTAGGTATTGTCATCCAGGCTTATCTATACCGCAGCGAGAGTGATGTTCGCCAACTCATGGAAGAAGGTGCCATGGTCAGGTTATGTAAAGGGGCGTACAAAGAACCTGCCGATATTGCATTCCCAAAAAAGAAGGATGTCGACGCGAATTTCGATAAACTCACGAAATTATTAATTGATGGCGCTTTAGCATATGGAAAACCTACCGTGAGTGCTTGCGGCAGATTCCCCCCAATTCCCGCAATTGCAAGTCACGATGCAGCACGGATCGAATTCGCCAAGTCTTATGCCATGGAAGTAGGACTGCCAAAGGAAGCCATCGAGTTTCAAATGCTTTATGGCATCCGCCGTGATTTACAGGAATCCCTGGAGGCAGAAGGATATCCGGTGCGAGTCTATGTGCCTTATGGTACAGAATGGTACCCTTATTTTGTCCGCAGGTTGGCAGAGAGGCCTGCGAATCTGTGGTTTTTTGTGTCCAATTTGGTGAGGAAATAATAGCTGGGATCCTACTAGAGGAGCATAAATCTCCCAGGATAGGGAGATTTTTTTATTCACGATAGCGGTATAATGTCCATACACTAGGTTCAATATACCCGTTTATGACTAACACGCCATTAAGCGAACGAGAACAGGAACTGATCAGGCTGGTCGCCACAGGCGCCAGTAATAAAGAGATTTCTCAGGCGTTGCATATCAGCATCAATACTGTTAAGGTGCACTTGAGGAATATCTTTGCCAAGCTCGAGGTGGCTTCCAGGACCGAAGCTGCCATGTGGGCGGTACAGAATGGGCTAGTTGACAGCCTAATAGTGGGCGATCATGATAACACTGATTTGATAGCGATTGTCGAGGATGAACGGAAGAAGCCCTTACTTGATCGTTTCCCGAGGCAGTACCGTCCTGCAATTTTAATCAGTATTGCTGTTGTTCTCCTCGTGATCGGTTTCGGAGTGAGTCAGTTGGTCGCCCCTGCCCGAAGCACTCCACAGCCGGGTGAGATCCTGGTAGGCCCGGATTTCGAAGAATCCCGTTGGAAGCGTCTGGCGGACATGCCGACAGCCAGAGCGGGTCTGGCTGCTGCAGCTTACGACAACCGCATCTACGCCATCGCGGGCGAGGGGACGAAGGGTGTGTTGGGTGCCAACGAACGTTATGACCCAGCTACGGATACCTGGGAAATTCTGACTCCTAAACCGATCTCTGTCGCAGATGTTCATGCTGGTGTTGTCGGCGGTAGGATCTTTATCCCAGGAGGCAGGCTAGAAAATGGGGAGATGACCGATGTGCTGGAGGTGTACGACCCTAGGACCGCCACCTGGACACAAGCTGCCCCAGTCCCAACCAGGGTAAGCGGCTATGCCCTGGAAACCTTCGAAGGTCGGATTTACCTGTTCGGGGGATTTGATGGGGAGAATTATCTGGATACGGTTTATATTTACGATCCGAGGCA
>CAZTJD010000120.1:0-13294 GCA_964613985.1 uncultured Anaerolineales bacterium | reverse complement strand
TGGGCTGCCTCCTGTGCTTCCTCAACCAGCTTATTCAAAAGCGCCTGGCGATATTCGGCTCCCTCCATCACGTCGATCTGGCATTCTTTTCCCTCCTTCCGGATGATCTCGGGGATGCGGTCGCGGACTAATTTATTGTAGGTAATCTTCATGAATCATCCTAAGAGTCTACTGAAAAAAGTGCCGAGGAAATTAAAAGTTGACAAACAGAGTTTTTGCACTCAAGTCATCCTGAGATAAAGACATTACGACGGTGCCAGGCGATCGAGTCGGGCGCAGGCCACAGGTCATCTTCCTCGGGACCAAGGATACGCCGGTTCTGTACCGTGATCAGATGACCGGGGATATTGTGCATGGTTCGCAATTCGCTGGATAACAGCACCTGGTATATGGCAGAGACAGCCGCTAATCCTTCATCGAAGGTCCAGTGACACAACCGGCACAGTGCCATACCGTTGCGGACATTATCGTCATGGCTCACCTGCCAGGGGATGATATGGGCTGCGTCCACCGCGGTATGGCCGGCAGAGGTGAGGACGCGAACACCGCAGAAGGCACAGCGGTGGTTGTACACGCCGACGACCGCTTTCCTGAATCCCTGACTCCTGACATCCGGGCTGTAGTCTGAATCTTCTATCTCTATATCCTTTATCGATTTTCGTGAACGCTCCAAAAGCTGCTGGCTGTATAAGAAAGCCTGTAGGTTAATATGGCCTTGTTCCAGCAATTTCCCATGATATTGCGCCGAAAAATAAGTCTGGATCAGGACAGTCCGCAAGGCATCCCTGGGTTCTTCATGTTGGAGGAGGGTAAAAAGCTGCTCATCCAGCCTTGCGCCAAGCAGCATCCTTTGGAGCTGCCCGATCGAGTAGCCACGGTTAGCCGCAGCAAGGGCCGCCTCCTGTCCTGGCTTCGGGACCAGTTGCCAAAACTTGCTGGTCCGCAGGTGGAAGAAGGGCAGGGCAATATCGCCGCGCCGGTTGGGGAGCACAATTTCCCAATAGCCAGCGAAGGTTTCCACAAGCTCCAGCGTGATCTCTACCAGGTTGGTGAGTATACGGCCTTCTGCCACCAGGTCGAGGAGGGATAGCAAAAGAAAGGGTTTGTGAGGAGCCTGGTTCCTGGTCGCGCCGGTCCAGTCGGCGCTGCGGTCGGTGCGCAGCTTTGAGAACTGCCTGATATAAGGTGCGAGTTTCGAATCAAAGCCCGACATATATTTTCTAAAGAAAGTGGTCCGCCGGGGACGGCGATTTGAGCGGGAGGCAGGCACAAGTTGGAAACTTGTGGTGCATAGATGTAGAACAAATTTGTAATTTGTTCTCTGCATGGGGTGTTCAAATTCTAAATCTATTATACACAAATGATTGAGCGGGATGGGGTGATGTTTCTTACAGGATTAAATGTACTTTGACGCTGTGGATTTGTTCCTAGGAAAGTGGCCGCCGAGGACGGCGATTTGAGCGGGAGGCAGGCACAAGTTGGAAACTTATGCTACATGAAGAGGACGGCGATTTGAGCGGGGGGCAGGCACAAGTTGGAAACTTGTGCTAAATGAGGTTGAGCGGATAACGTGTGTTCGGCAGGGAGAGGAAGGACAACGCAGGAGCGTTTGGATGGGGTTTCAACGGAGACCGTTGAAACCAGGGATGTGGAATCAGGGAGATGGGGATGGAACCAGGGACGGGGAGGAGGGAGGTTCCAACGGAGACGCCCCAATTTGGGGATGGAACCAGGGAGACGTGCTGGAAATAGCCGCCCTGACGGCCACAAGACTATCCTTGCGTAATTGTTTATACTCCTTATGATACCGCCAGACTGTGGGGAAAGTCAAGAAAATAGGAACAAATCGACCAATACCTTCAACCTGGCTGCGAATCACATCCCCTTCTCTAAGGCGTTTTATATAACGTTCGATTGGGTCTTTCATCACGAGATTGAATATCCCCTTGTTGAATGTGGCCACCGCCTCCACCGAGGTTTCCTGAATCGTCTTCCAAAACTCGGGCGCGGCTTCCGGCTCAATATATTCTTTGAAATACTTCCTGCCAAATATCTTCCGGATATCTTCAGGAAAATCGGTTGGAAAAGCATAATAACAATAGAAGACCAGTTCAAAGGGTCCTTCTTAATCTCCAATTTCCTGCAATATGAGAGTTTATTCCAGAATAACATTAACTTCTATAAAAAACCAGTTATAATTTTCTAAGGAGTACGACTTCAAGCATTACCCTTCGAGAGATTTCAATGCTCAAAGAACCCATCAGGATTTCCCCTGAAAAAATAGCGAACTTTTGCCAGCGCTACCAGGTGCGCCGGATGTCTTTATTTGGTTCTGTCCTGCGCGGTGATGTTCAAGCTGAGAGTGATGTCGATGTTTTGGTGCAGTTTGATCCAGATGCCCGTATCAGCTTCATGACCCTGGGAAAGATGCAGCGCGAATTGGAAGCGCTTTTTCAACGTCCGGTTGACCTGGTTCCACAAGATGGTTTGAAAGCACTAATCCGAGAAGAAATTCTCTCCACTGCACAGGAAGTCTATGCGGCTTGAAAAACTATATCTGGTTGATATCCTGGAAGCAGCCGATGCTATCCAACGCTTTATTGACTCGGTGTGTAAAGAAGACTTTCTGAGTGATGAACTTCGTCAAAGCAGGGTATTGCAAAAATTGATCGTGATCGGTGAAGCTGCATCGCGTTTGCCGAAAGCATTTCTTACACAGCACGATGAAATCGAATGGGTGGATATCATTGGATTCCGAAACATAGCAGTTCATGAATACTTTGCCATTACATGGGACATTGTTTGGGAAACTGCGATTGCGGATGTGCCAAAGCTTCGCGATCAGATTGCCACAATCCTTGAAACTGAATTTGATTGAGAAGTTTGTCTTTCTACTTCAGATAGCTGGTTAATCTGGATTTTTCAATTCATACAATTTCCCCGCTAAATACATGTTTTTGTCTCCTCCCCAAACCATTTTTTGCATGCAGTTTGTTGTGTCGTATCCAGTAAAAAAAGTGGGCCGCCGAGGACGGCGATTTGAGCGGGGGGCAGGCACAAGTTGGAGACTTGTGGTGCATGGAGGCAGAAGGGCGAACAAAAATCGTTCGCCTAGGCAGTTTGCGGATAGTGCACCTCAAACTGCATTGAAAGTGAGTGAGTGGGAAGGACGCCAAACTGCATGGTGGGCGTATAGGAGATTGCTTCAGCGGTAGATCTGCTTCGCAATGACAAATCTAATAATGATGTTTGACAGCATAGTAGAACATTGTTTACGGCAGGTTTTGGTAAAGGAAGGACAACGCAGGAGCGTTTGGATGGGATTCCAACGGAGACGCCCCAATTTGGGGATGGAATCAGGGAGGTGGAACCAGGGAGGCGTAACCAGGGACGGGGAGGAGGGGGGTTCCAACGGGGACGCCCAAATTTGGGGGTGGAAACATGAGTGTGTTGGAACCAGGAGTAATCACAGTTCTTTTTGTATATACATAATACCGATTCCGTGGTATTATCCTGATATGAATAGAATTACCTTAACTGAAGACGAATTAGAAACGCTAGAAACTGCCCTGATCGAGTTTGGTCCTGTGGTTGAGTTTAACCAGTTTTGCAGGTTGTTCAACGAAAATCGTCAGTATACTAGAAAACGCATCAATAAACTGACAAGACAAGGGTGGTTAAAACGAATAAAAAAAGGTGTGTACGTAGTTTCTGATCTCAGCAGCAGGGGAACTTTAGCGATTTCTCATAAGGCAGTGGTGAATATTCTGGTGGAAGATGCCTATATCTCATTTGAAAATGCATTACAGCATCATGGCTTATTTGATCAATTGCTGACGAGCATCAGTGCGGTTTCGTTGAAACAATATAAAACAACGACCATCGATAGGATTTCCTTCCATTTTATCAAGACGCAGCAGCGATACTTCTATGGGTGGAATCCTCATGAGATTGATGGACAGAATGTAAAGATCGCCAGGATCGAAAAGGCTCTTATCGACCTGATCCAATTTCATCGAAACCGTTACTCAACCGATCTTGTCTTGGAAAAACTACGGAATTATAAAGATGATATCTCTCATCAGAGATTGGTTGAATTTTCTTTGAAAGCCAACCTCACAACCCAGCGCATCATAGGATTCCTAATGGATTGCGTTGGCCTTGATTCCAGTCAGATCCATGATGCTGTGCTAAATCGGAAGAGTGTATCTTCTATAAGCACTTCGGAATACAACCACTACAATCATAAATGGAAACTATATTACGACACGTATTTCGAAAGATATACCCATGGATAACCTGACCCGGCAACAGCTTGAATTAATCAACCGCAGGACCCTTGGATATCCCTTACAGGTGGCTGAAAAGGATTATTTCTTGGCCCTGGCTATCCGGTTGATTTACAGTTCCAACCTTAGGAATAAGTTGATATTCAAGGGGGGCACAGCCATTCACCATTGTTATTTGCCTCAAAAGCGGTTCTCAGAAGACCTGGATTTCACAGCCCTTGATAATGATTTATCCCTCGAAGAGATTGAAACCGTTTTAGAATCTGATGGAATTTTTAGGAGCAATAAAAAGTACCGATCTGGGTTTACGTTAAAAATTGAACGGCTCCAATATCAAGGCTTACTTGGGCAACCTGGAAATCTAAAAATAGAAGTAGATACTTATCAAAACGTCCTTTATCCTGGGATTATCACCGCTTATCGAAACGTCTGGCGAATTAACACAAATGCAAATGTAATGGATCCGCGGGAGATTTGCGCAGAAAAGATAAGGGCTGTTTCACAAAGAGCAAGATACAGGGATTATTATGATCTCTATTTCCTAATCAACACTCTAAATATTGATTTATTTGAGGCGGTGAGAATTCTACAGCAAAAAGAGATACGAACCCCTATTACGACAATGAACATCGCCAATAACTGGACGGTTGCAAAGGAGCAACAAGCGAGAGACCTAAGCGCCATCTATTGTTCTGAAGAATTACTGAACAATGAGATTGAAAACCTGATTCAGAAACTACAATTTGATGATATGAGGTAATAAACAGCTTTCTATTATAAAAACAAGCAGCAACTCTT
This sequence comes from uncultured Anaerolineales bacterium, assembly GCA_964613985.1. Lineage (GTDB taxonomy): Bacteria > Chloroflexota > Anaerolineae > Anaerolineales > UBA11858 > CAZTJD01. The sequence goes on along the minus strand of CAZTJD010000120.1, from coordinate 8,207 downwards.
TGGAATTTTAAGATCTCACCACAAGGAACGCCGTCCCTGGCGCAGTCTTCCCTCTCGATCCCACCCTGGTCCGTGGCCTGGTAGATACCATGTCGCGCCCGACCAGTTCCAACCTCGATCGGCTTTCAGCTTTGAGAACTGCTGGATGAAAAATCAAGCTTTAAATCAGGGAGGGCATTCTATCCTTTGCTGGCTTCAGGATCTGAGCTGCACCAAGAGGATAATAAGAATTGTAACCAATAATGTATCAAAAACGATATGGCATTTTTTCAACGATAACCATCGGATAACAAAAGGCTATCTGATAGCAGGGAAAAAAACAATACCCGAATTACCTTATCACTGATCTACTACCTGCCACAACGCCGCGGACGAACAGGCCGAACGGCACAAAACAAACCAGGCCCATCACGGCGACCACCACGACGTCCAGGAGGGCGAAGGGGGCGCTGGTCAGCAGGGGCTGCAGGATCATAAACACGATCAGCCCCACAAACAACATGGCGCACTGGAACAGCAGACTCAACCCGCCGATATAGCCTAACGACCGGCGTTTCCACAGTGCGATCCCGGCAATGATAAAGGCAGGACTGACAAAGGCGTCAGAGATATTCGGCGCCATTTCGGTCTCGGTCAATGCTCCCCCGGTGAGAAGGGTATTGACAATCACGAAGATAACCCGCAGTAAGAATAAGCTGCCAAATCCGGCGATGATAGCACCGCTCAAGCGCTCATGCACGGCACCTTGAAGCCGCTGCTTCACAAGCTCCCCATCAAGGTTCGCGACCAATGCGACCAGGGTATACCCATTCAGGACGACCAGGGCAAACTGCAGCAGGAATCCCCAGTTAAAAGGCAGGGCAAACGTGTAAGCAATGCTGTTGTAGAAACCGAAGAACAAGGCACCCGGCCAGAAAAGCAAGCCCAGCAGACCCCCGCGCCGCGCCCCCCACATGGACCCAAGCAGGATCGGCAGCCCGATGAAGAGGTTGACGACATCATTGGGGACAAAGGCCTGGACCAGCGCCTCCGTGGGATAGAATTGGTCGCGGTAAACAAGACCAGAAACGGATGCGACCGAGGTCAGTACGGCGATCACCAGGGAGGCGTCGTAAATGGGGCTGAGGTTCCCTTTGACCGGCAGGCTGTCATTATGAGTTGTGGCCATGTTTTTCCTTTCCTTGGATGGAAGACCTTTGTGGGTGTCCTGCGAGCAAGTAAGATACCGACTCGAGTGAGGTGTTGCTTCCAAATGGTTCAGCGCTTATTCAGAGGCGGGGATCAAATCCTAGGTATTGTAAATCAAAGCCATTGATTAGACAAAGAAAATCCCTGAAACGGGTAAATAAATGGAGGAGAGATGCTTCGCGACGCTTTGTTCCGTTCCCAAGGAACTACTTTGCCGAGGACGGCGGTTTGGGCGGGGGGCAGGCACAAGTTGGAAACTTGTGTTCCATGGAGGCGGAGCGGATATGGTGTGTTCGGCAGGGAGAGGAAGATCAACGCAGGAGCGTTTGGATGGGATTCCAACGGAGACGCCCCAATTTGGGGATGGAATCAGGGAGGTGGAGACGCCCCAATTTGGGGATGGAACTAGGGAATAACCTTTCTGCCCGTGGGGGGTGCCCCCAATATGAGTTTTTCTAAGGTTTTGAGCACTCGAAAACGAACAATCCCCCTTAACTCGTCCTTAAGAACGATCTCTAAGGACAATCCCATGACTAAAATCCTGGTGACAGGCTAGAGCCAGCCTTACCCAACGAATGAAATCGATCGCCAACTCACATATTTTGAAGTATAGTATCGGGATTACAGGAGTCAACCAGTGGAAACCTCTGAGAAGAAAGAACGGTTGCTGACGCCAATATTGATGTGGTTCATGTTCGCCATGGTGCTGGCCAATATCTCCGGCAATATGGGCATGATGCTGGTCCCGCTGTACCTGGATGAGCTGGGGGCAAGCATCACCGAGATCGGCCTGGTGTTCACGATCATGGCCGTGTTTTCCCTGGTGCTACAGGTCTTTGGTGGCTGGATCTCGGACTCGATCGGCCGCCTGAAGGCAATCGCGATCGGCAGCGTGGGAGGCGTAATCGGCGGCTTTCTGCTGGTATTGGCGCCGACCTGGCAGTGGTTGATCCTGGCCCTGATCGTGAACCAGACCCCCAGGGCGATGGTGGGTCCCAGTTTCGGTGCATTTATTGCTGAAAATTCCAGGGTGGAGACACGCGGGCGGGTGTACGGCATTACGGACATGATTTTCCAGGTCTGCGGGATCGTGGGACCACCGCTAGGTGGGTTCCTGGTAACCTGGTATGGCTACCGGGCAATGTTCCTGGCAGGCGCGGTGCTGTACACCGTGGCGGCAGGGGTGCGGATATGGATGGCGACTACCATGACCTCCGACCAGCCTGGCGGCTCCCAAGATCTATCATGGGGTTCATTCAGGCTGAGCGCGAAAACCCTGGTGAGCATGATCGCCGGTGGCGGGATCATCACCTGGATCTTCCTGACAGATGGGATTCGCGACGCCGCCTACCAACTCTCGCGCGAGATCGAACCGCTGTACCTGCAGCAGATCGGCGGCTTGAACCCCCAGGAGATTGGCATCCTGTCATCGATCTTCTCGATCGCGATGCTGTTCACCCCGATGGTCTCGGGGAGACTATCGGATAAACACGGCGAGCGAGTGCCGATCTCGACCGGATTTTTCTTGATCTTCATCGCTTTCAGCATCTTCCTGGTGGTGACCGGGTTTTTCCCCTTCGCCGTCGTGTGGGCGATCTTTGGCCTGGGGGTCGGGCTGCTTTCCCCGGCTTATTCCTCCTTGATCTCCAAGGTGGTACCGCACGATAAGCTGGGGGCTTTCAACGGCATCTTCTACGGCAGCATCGGCTTGATCTCGCTGCCAGCGCCCTACCTGGGCACGTTGATGTGGGAGGGCATCAGCCCCAAGGCACCTTTCGTGGTCGCCGCAGTGGTCTCGGTTTTGACGATTCCGCCGATCTGGTTCAAGTTCAAAGTGCCGGAGAAGGGTCAAACGGGTGGTTGAAAAGCTAACCAGCGGTTTGCCCTGGCAGTTTGGAAGAACACCAGGCAAGCTTTGTTCCAAATCGCACAAACCCTTCCTTAATCCTGCTAATGGGGATATACTAAGATCGTTTTAAGCCTATTCACGCGTCTGTTAAACGCGAATCTAATTAGTGGAGTAACTTTATGAAACGCAAAATCAAGACCCTTGACGGCATCGAGGCTGTTGCCTCCGTTGCCCACAAGATCAACGAAGTGATCGCCATTTACCCGATCACCCCCTCTTCCGGCATGGGGGAACTCGCAGATGCTTATTCTGCAGAAGGCCAGACCAATATCTGGGGCACCGTGCCGTTGGTGATTGAAATGCAAGCAGAAGGCGGCGCCGCTGGTGCCGTCCATGGTGCCCTGCAGACCGGTTCCCTAACCACCACCTTCACCGCCTCCCAGGGACTGCTGCTGATGATCCCCAACATGTTCAAGATCGCGGGTGAACTCACCCCGACCGTCTTCCATGTCTCAGCGCGCACCGTTGCCACCCATGCCTTGTCGATCTTCGGCGACCATTCCGACGTCATGGCAGCCCGATCCACCGGCTTCGCCCTACTGTCTTCCGGTTCAGTCCAGGAAGCCCATGACTTCACCCTGATCTCCCAGGCTGCCAGCCTTGAATCCAGGGTGCCTTTCGTCCACTTCTTCGAGGGGTTCCGGGTCTCTCACGAGGTGACCAAGATCGAGATGCTTGCAGAAGAAGACCTGCGGGCGATGATCGATGATAAGTACGTCCACGAACACCGGGCGCGAGGCATGACACCCGATCACCCGGTCCTGCGCGGCACCGCCCAGAACCCAGACGTCTTCTTCCAGGCTCGCGAGACCGTAAACCCCTACTACCAAGCCTGCCCGGCGATTACCCAGAAAGCCATGGATAAATTCGGCGAATTGGTGGGACGCAAGTACCACCTCTTCGATTATACCGGCGCCAGGGATGCCGAACGCGTAATCATCCTCATGGGCGCTGGTGGCATTACCGCCGCTGAGACAGCCAAATACCTGGTCGACCAGGGCGAAAAAGTCGCCGTCATCCAGGTCCGCCTTTACCGTCCCTTCTCTGCTGAGCACCTGTTGAAAGCCCTGCCCGCCTCCGTCAAGCGCATCGCGGTACTCGACCGCACCAAGGAACCCGGTGCAAACGGTGAGCCCCTTTACCTGGACGTGGTACACGCTGTCAGTGAGGCCATAATGGAAGGTACTGCACCCTTCAAAACCATGCCCCGTATTGTCGGCGGTCGCTATGGGCTATCCTCGAAGGAATTTACCCCGGCGATGGTGAAGGGCGTATTTGACGAACTCAAGAAAGAGAAACCCAAAAAAGATTTCACCATCGGCATCCTTGACGATGTCAGCCACACCAGCGTTGATTATGACCCGGACTTCTCCATTGAAGACCCCAAGACCATCCGAGCCTTATTCTTCGGCCTGGGTGCGGACGGTACCGTAGGTGCCAACAAGAACTCCATCAAGATCATCGGGGAGGAGACCAAAAATTTCGCCCAGGGCTATTTCGTGTACGACTCCAAGAAATCCGGTGCCAAGACCGTCTCCCACCTGCGCTTCGGTCCCAAGCCGATCAACGCCCCTTACCTAGTCAGCAAGGCCAATTTCGTCGCCTGCCACCAGTCCACCTTCACCGAGCAGATCGAGATGCTAAAGTATGCCATGCCCGGTGCGGTGTTCCTGCTCAACAGCATCTATGGTCCCGACGAGGTTTGGGACCACCTGCCCAGGCAGATGCAGAAATCCATAATTGAGAAAGACCTCCATTTCTACGTCATCGACGCTTATGAGGTCGCCAAGGCAACCGGTATGGGCAGCCGCATCAACACCATCATGCAGACCTGCTTCTTCGCCATCAGCGGCGTACTGCCCAAGGAAGAGGCCATTACGGCCATCAAAGAAGCCATCCGCAAGACCTACGGCAAGCGCGGAGAGACCGTCGTGCAGCGCAACTATGCTGCCGTCGACCAAGCCCTCGCCCACCTGCATAAGGTAAAGGTCCCGGATAAGGTCACCAGCACCATCACCCGCCGCGATCCCGTGCCAGATGAAGCCCCGGCATTTGTAAACAAAGTGCTGGGCACCATCATCGAAGGCGATGGCGATGACCTGCCGGTCAGTGCCTTCCCCGTGGATGGCACTTTCCCCACAGGGACAACCCAATGGGAGAAGCGCAACATCGCCCTGGAAATCCCGGTCTGGGAACCCGAGCTGTGCATCCAGTGCGGCAAATGTGCCTTTGTCTGCCCCCACGCCACCATCAGGCAGAAAGTCTACGACCCCGCCCTGCTGAAGAACGCACCCCCGACTTTTAAATCCAAGGAAGCAAAATTCCGCGAGTTCCCCGGCACAGTTTATACGGTCCAGATTGCGCCCGAAGACTGCACCGGCTGCGGTTTATGCATTGAGGCTTGCCCGGCCAAAGACAAGACCCAGGTCGGCCGCAAAGCACTCAACATGGCGCCCCAACCCCCCATCCGAGAGCAGGAAGCAGAGAACTGGGAATTCTTCCTCGACCTGCCCAACCCGGACCGCACTGCCATGAAATTAAGCACGATCAAGAACTCCCAACTGCTCCAACCGCTGTTCGAGTTCTCCGGAGCCTGCGGCGGCTGCGGCGAGACACCTTATGTCAAGCTTGCCAGCCAGCTCTTTGGTGACCGGATGATTGCAGCCAACGCCACCGGCTGCTCCAGCATCTACGGCGGCAACCTGCCCACCACCCCATACACGGTGAACAAAGATGGCCGCGGTCCGACCTGGAACAACTCCCTGTTCGAGGATAACGCCGAGTTCGGCCTTGGCATGCGCCTGACCATCGACAAGCACAATGAATACGCCCGTGAACTGCTATCCAAGCTGGCAGGCATCATTGGCGAGACTTTGGTGGAGGAACTGCTCAAGGCCGACATGTCCGACGAAGCCGGCATCCGAGCGCAGCGCGAGCGAGTTGCCGTCCTGAAGCAGAAACTGCAAGGGAGCGATGACCCCAAGGCGAAAGACCTGCTCAGCCTTGCTGACGTCCTGGTCAAGAAGAGTGTCTGGATCATCGGCGGAGATGGCTGGGCTTACGACATCGGCTATGGCGGCCTTGACCATGTCCTGGCTTCCAAGCGCAATGTCAACGTGCTGGTGCTCGACACCCAGGTCTACTCCAACACCGGTGGTCAGTCCTCCAAGGCTACACCGCGTGCCGCGGTTGCCAAGTTCGCTGCCAAGGGGAAGGACCTACCCCGCAAGGACATCGGCATGATGGCTATGTCCTACGGTTATGTCTATGTCGCCCAGGTAGCCATGGGCTCCAGCGACGTGCAAACCCTGAGAGCTTTCATCGAGGCGGACGCTTATAACGGGCCTTCCCTGATCATAGCTTACAGTCACTGCATCGCCCACGGCATCGACATGAGAAAAGGACTGGACCAGCAAGACCTGGCCGTGAAGTCTGGCACGTGGCCCCTCTACCGCTACAACCCGGACCTGATCAGCGAAGGGAAAAACCCGCTCATCCTTGACTCAAAGGATCCCAGCATCCTGGTCTCCGAATATGCCTACAACGAGACCCGCTACCGCATGCTACTGCAAAGCGACGAGACCCGCGCCGAGGCACTGATGAAACTTGCTGAACACGATGCCAAGTCCCGCTGGCGATTATACGAACAGATGGCTGCAATGCACTATGAACCCAATGAGAATGAATAGACGAGAGGCGAAAAAGGAGCATAACATGGTCGACCTGAAAACGAATTATCTTGGATTAAAACTGAAAAACCCCCTGGTGGCTTCCGCCTCTCCCTTATCGGAAAAAGTCGAGAAAGTGCAGGCGCTGGAAGAAGCCGGAATCTCTGCCGTGGTGATGTATTCACTTTTCGAGGAGCAGATTATCCACGAGAGCCTGGAACTGGACCATTACCTCAACCGGGATCAGGATTCCTACGCTGAAGCCCTGACCTACTTCCCCGAAGTGGGACGCTACACCCTCGGCCCTGAGGCTTACCTCCAGCAGGTTAAGGCGCTCAAGGAATCGGTGAAAATCCCCATCATCGGCAGCCTCAACGGGGTCTCCAGCGGTGGCTGGATCGAATATGCCCAGAAGATCGAGCAGGCTGGTGCTGATGCCCTGGAACTCAACCTGTACTACCTGCCCACCAACGTGGACATCACCAGTGCTGAACTGGAGAGCGCTTACGCCACCCTGGTCGAGAACATCTGCAGCAAGGTCTCTATCCCGGTAGCAGTCAAGCTCAGTCCTAACATCACTGCCCTACCCAACTTTGCCAAGCGATTAGTGGATGCCGGCGCTCGCGGTCTGGTGCTCTTCAACCGTTTCTACCAACCCGACTTCGACCTCGAAGCGTTGGAGGTGGTCCCCAACCTGGTACTGAGCAATTCCGACGAGCTGCGCATGCCCCTGCGCTGGATCGCCATCCTGTACGGTCGAGTCCAGGCAGACTTCGCCCTGACCAGCGGTGTTCACAAGACCACCGACATCGTCAAAGCCATGATGGCAGGCGCTAAAGTGGTAATGACAGCCTCTGCCTTGCTGAAGAAAGGTCCCAAGAAAGCTGCCAAACTGGTGAAGAAGCTGGAAGAATGGCTGGTGGAAAACGAGTATGAATCCATCCAGCAGATGCAAGGCAGCATGAGCCAGAAAGCCATCGCCGACCCCTCTGCCTTCGAACGAGCCAACTACATGAAGGTGCTCGATTCGCTGGGATGAGGCCGTGTCGCTTTAGCTTAATTGCAGGTTAAAACCCGAAATTTCAGATGAGGCTGTCTAAAAATAGGCAGCCTCTTTCATTTTTCCCATTCAAGACGAGTTTTGGTACTTAATGTAAACTCTGGTCATCCCCACGATCCATATTTTTGTGCCAATTTAGTAGTCTGTCCATCATGAATCTTCTATTCTTCAAAATGAGTGATACGAAGCATCTCTCACATAGCACTAGAGATTCTTCAGTAGCAAAAGCCTTGATTTCATAAAGGGCGCTACTTCAGGATGACATTATTAAGAATAACGATGGACAGTCTACTAGTGGTTTGTCAAAGATGAAGATTTAGAATGATTCGATTAATTAAGAGAGGCTGTTTTAGCAATTCCAAGGTAGAGATGCTTCATTCCG
>CAZTJD010000119.1:0-13300 GCA_964613985.1 uncultured Anaerolineales bacterium | reverse complement strand
TATAGTAGACTCATAGATGCTATCACAGTGTTTCCATATACATCTATTAGAAGCTTATATTATCCGATTCTCCAAGGTTTGAGTTTTTCTGAATCCCTTTATTTATCCCTCACCGAAACCTTGTTCTTAATCATCGTTTTCCCCTTTCTTGATCAATTCATTGAAGGGGATTTTTTCTTTTATCTTGATCCTTATTGGGGGGATGGACGATGTCTGTTCAGGATTATCGATCATGATACTGTACACTAGAGTCTCACACCTTGACATGGAAAACCGGAAATACAAGGATATTCTTGCCTGATACTTGCTGTTTTGAGAGGTACTCACGAAAAAATGTATCGAGAAATATCAGAATTTTGTAAGAATCCGGCTCATTTTGCTCAATTCCCCTTGACGATCACTTTGATTCTGGTTATTATACCATCCGGTTTTAGCACTCCATTAAATAGAGTGCTAAGAAATTAATAATCTCACATAATTTTTGTAGGAGGCTAGGTATGTCTTTATCACTCAAACCCCTCGGTGATCGCCTTGTTGTAAAGCCGATCGAGCAAGATGAAGTTACATCAGGTGGCATCATGCTGCCGGATACAGCTAAAGAGAAACCACAAAAAGGTGAAGTTTTAGCTGCAGGGCCTGGTGCCCGAAATGATGCAGGCGAGCGCGTCAAGATGGATGTCAAAGTTGGCGACAAGGTATTATATGCCAAGTACGCCGGTACAGAAATTAAACTGGATGGCGAGAAAGTTCTCGTTCTACGCGAAAGTGACATCCTGGCAATCATCGAATAAAATCACAAACCTTGAATTATACGAATAAGGAGTATTAAAAATGGCAAAGCAATTAGTCTTTTCCGATGAGGCACGCCGAAGCCTGATGAAAGGCGTTGATACAGTGGCTAAAGCCGTTGTTACCACCCTTGGTCCTAAGGGTCGCAACGTTGCCCTGGATCGCAAATTCGGTAGCCCCACAATCACTCATGATGGTGTGACTGTAGCAAAAGAAATAGAACTCGAAGAGCCCTTTGAAAATATGGGCGCCCAGCTTTTGAAAGAAGCTGCTACGAAGACCAACGATATTGCAGGTGATGGTACGACAACATCGACCGTCCTTGCGCATTCAATCGTAACTGGTGGTATGAAAAACCTGGCCGCGGGTGCCAACCCCATGTTGCTTAAACTGGGTATTCTGGCAGCAGCTGAAGCTGTTAGCAAAGAACTTTCCGAAAAGGCAATTGAAGTCGAAACCCATAAAGATATCGCCGATGTTGCCTCTATATCTGCACAAGACCGCAATATTGGTGAGTTAATCGCTGATGTAATGGATAAAGTCGGTAAAGATGGTGTGATCACCGTTGAGGAATCCAAGGGTCTTGAATTTGAGACCGAGTATGTCGAAGGTATGCAGTTTGATCGCGGTTACTTATCTCCATACTTCATCACCGACAGCGAAGCAATGGAAGCGGACATCGAAGAACCTTATGTCCTCATCCATGATAAGAAAATCTCTGCTGCCCAGGATATCGTTCCTATTTTGGAGAAACTGGTTCAGATTGGGAAGCGTGAACTGGTCATTATTGCAGAAGATATTGACGGTGAAGCTCTGGCAACCCTGGTGTTGAATAAACTTCGCGGTATGCTCAATGTATTGGCTGTCAAAGCCCCTGGTTTTGGCGATCGCCGTAAAGCAATGCTGCAAGACATCGCCATCCTGACTGGTGGTACTGTAATTACCGAAGAAATGGGCCGCAAGTTAGAAAGCGTCACCTTGGAAGATCTTGGTAAAGCTGAAAAGGTTGTCTCATCCAAAGACGACACAACGATTATTGGCGGTAAGGGAGAAACGTCCGCAATCAAAGGTAGAATCGAACAGATTCGCGTCGAGATCGATAAAAGCACCAGCGATTATGACCGTGAAAAATTGCAGGAACGACTTGCAAAACTCTCCGGTGGTGTTGCCATCATCCGTGTAGGTGCAGCGACCGAAACTGAACTAAAAGAAAAGAAGCACCGCGTGGAAGACGCCCTCTCAGCGACTCGAGCTGCTGTCGAAGATGGCATTGTCCCAGGTGGCGGTGTAGCCTTGATCAATACCATGGGCGTCCTGGACAATTTGAAGATGGATTATCCTGATGCGCAGATTGGTGTCAGCATTGTTCGCGATGCCCTGGAAGTTCCGATTCGCAAGATTGCCTCAAATGCAGGCAAAGAAGGCTCCGTCATCCTAGAGAACGTCCGCCGCAAGCAAGCTGAGGAAAAGAACAACCGCATTGGTTACAATGTTCTTACCGAAAAATATACAGATATGGTCACGGATGGCGTGATTGACCCTGCAAAGGTTACTCGTGGCGCCCTGGAAAATGCTGCTTCGATCGCAGCTATGATCCTGACCACAGAAGCCCTGATCACTGATATCCCCGAGGAATCACCCGCAATGCCTCCTGGTGGTATGGGTGGCGGTATGGGCGGTATGATGTAAACCGCTCGAACCCAAAATAGTTAAACCCCTGGTATCTTGATCCACCAGGGGTTTTTTATTTTTCCCTAAATTCTTTATTCGCCCTGCTTGTACGTTTCCTATCAAGATAAACCAAAAGTTTTTTATGATTTGCGGCTTAATGTTTTTGACAATTCCGTTTCAACGTGCTAAAATCCTTTCGGCGTGAGCACGTTGCCGCGAGACCAGTAGTGGTCCGTTCGTTGAGTAATCAAAACTTTGAAGATGCAAGGAATGAAATCTAACCCGGCTGGTGCAATCAGCCGGGTGTTTTTTATTAAGCCGTACTGAAACGCTATTTGAAAATTTACGCACTTCTTGCCTTGCCGGAATTCTTTTATGCGTAATTTAATAATCGAACTGCGGTTTGGAAGATCAGTAATTTTCTATTCGGATAATTTTCCATCAGGTCTCAATACCTGATCTACAAAAGTAAAAATCGTCACCCACGAAAATTTCCGAAAAGGTTTTGATACATGATTTTTCGCTTGTTCTTCTTGCTGCCCTTCGTAGCACGCAGAATCTGGTATAGATAAAGACAGCGAGATAATCGCAGTTTAATAAATATTAAATCTATCCCTCATCATATTGAGGGTCGAAATAAATAAAACCTATCGATTTAAATACATGACCAGCAAAGCTGGGAACGCGCCTGTTCATAGGATTTAAGGTGGTTGTATTTAGATGGGTGGAAATAAAAGGAGAAAAATGAATAATAGATTTCGTGTAATTCCTCTGGGTGGTCTGGGGGAAGTTGGAAAAAACATGATGGTATATGAGTATGACGACCAAATCCTGGTAGTTGACACGGGCATCATGTTTCCAGAAAATGACATGTTGGGGATTGACTATATTATCCCCGATTTTCAATTTTTAACTGACAACCGAGAGAGGATTGTGGGGATTGTGATTACCCATGGTCATGAAGACCATACCGGTGCAATCAGTCATGTTGTTAATGAGATTGATGTCCCGATTTTCGCCACAAAGCTGACTCGTGGTTTGTTAGAGGTCAAACTATCCAAAAGCGGTTTATTAGGGAAAGTTGACTTGCGTACGGTGGAGGCCGGGCAGATGGTGGACATTGGTCCCTTTACAGTGGAATTCTTCCATGTCTGCCATTCTATCCCAGATGCGGTTGGTTTGGGGATTACAACCCCTGAGGGATTGATAGTCCATACCAGTGATTACAAATTTGATCCCACCCCGGTAGATGGCTGGCCTACAGATTTTGCTAAGTTAGCCGAATTCTCGGGTCGTGGTGTTTTGGCTCTCTTCGCCGATTCCACTAATGCGGACAAACTTGGTTGGACACCTTCTGAAAAGCTGGTTGATTCTGCTTTAGATGAAGTTTTCAACAAAGCCCCCGGAAGGATCTTGATTGCTTCGTTTGCATCACTGATCTCCAGAATGCAACAGGTCGCCAACGCGGCTCATCGCCATGGCAAAAAATTAGCTTTTGTTGGCGTTAGTATGACTGAAAATGCTGCAATGGCTCAAAAACTTGGCTACCTGGATATCCCGGATGGGGTAGAAATCCCGCTGGAGAACGCCTTGAAGATGAAAAATGGCAAGGTTGTTTTGATGTGTACTGGATCACAAGGGGAACCCTCTTCCATCATGGGACGTTTATCTAGAGGTACAAATCGCAGGTTCAGTATAGAAGAAGGGGATACAATTGTTCTATCCTCGCACCCGATCCCAGGAAATGAAGAAAGTATTTACCGAACGATCAACAGGCTGTTCCGTCGCGGTGCAAATGTGATCTATGAACCACTACATTCTGTACATGTCTCGGGACACGCCAGTCAGGATGAAATGCGCCTGATGCTTCACTTGGTTAAGCCAAAATTTTTTGTCCCCATCCACGGCGAGTTACGGCACCTGAAGCAGCATGCCCTCATCGCCGAGGAGGCTGGCATATTACCTGACCATATCAAAGTTGTTGAGAACGGGCAAATTGTAGAATTTAAGAACGGTCGAATGAATTTGGGAGAGCGTATCCCTGGTGGTTATGTCTTCGTTGACGGCGACAGGCCTGGTGAAGTAGGTCCAAGCGTGGTTCGAGAGCGAGAAGCCCTGGCTCGTGATGGAATTGTTTTGGTCAGCCTGACCCTTGATCGAAATGGTCAATTATTGGATGAACCTGAAATCATCACGCGTGGTTTTATCTACAAACATGACGCTGATGAGGTCTTAACCCAAACCATCGTGCGTATTGAGGAAACAGTAGCACAGAGTCGGGGCAATATCCACGATGAGGTCATCCAGACTGTCCGGTCCTTCCTGTTCAATGAGACCCGGCGACGCCCCCAAATTTTCGTTACCCTAAGTTTGGTTTAGTAGTTCCGCAAACTAACGATAAAATATATTCTGGATATAGGTTTCCTTGGTTCTTGATAGATAAACATGTTCTCCGTGGCCAATACCCCCTTCCAGCTTCGGGAACCCAGATAGTATTCCAGCCTGATCACTCAGAAAAAACCAGCATCGATCAGGCAAAGCATTTTATAGCCAAGGATAAATCCAGTAGGTACATTTTATTTTTGCATCCATCATGAATCAGGTGATATTACCATAACCTGTATTTATCCCAACCGTCTTCATCCCAGCCCTCATCTCCAATTAATGGCACAAAAGCAACTGCGGTGATGGTCTCATGGTGAAATTTATCCCCTTTTCGCTGCCACGATTGTAAAACTTGGGTGTATTTTCTACCCACCGGGAGTACAAGACGAGCCCCCTCATCTAGCTGGTGTAAAAGAGATTTAGGCACTTCTGGTGCTGCTGCGGTGACCATGATACCCTGGTACGGGGCATGTTCTGAGAACCCTAATGAACCGTCTCCACAGTGCACATGGATATTAGTATAACCTAGTGATGTCAAGAGCAAACGGGCTTCTTCAGCAAGCTCTGGATGGCGCTCTATTGTAAAGACTTCTGTTGCAAGCAAGCTCAGGATGGCAGCCTGATAACCAGATCCAGTACCAACTTCGAGGACGATCTCATTTCCCTTAAGCTTGAGTGCTTCCGTCATAAGAGCTACAATATAAGGTTGAGAAATAGTCTGTCCCTTCCCAATCCGTTGTGCCCCATCAGAATAAGCCCAGTGCTGGAGCTCTTTCGGAACAAAAAGATGACGGGGGACGGTACGCATTGCTTTTAGTACTCGTGGATCACTGATTCCCCTTTGGGAAATTTGTTCCCTTACCATTGCCTCCCGTTGCTTGTCGAATTCGCGGATCTCTTTCATGCCATAACTACAATCCAAGAAATAAATCGTGCCAGGATATCCTGAATGGAGCATTTTTTCATTTCTACCAAAACACCTTGTTTTGTCCCAGGAAGTTTCTTCCCTTTGAAATGCTCTTGAAAAACCAGGGCGTCCACAATTTTTTCGATTTGCTGCCTGAATATCCTATCATGATAACAACTTTATTGGCGCACGATTTTTTATCAGGCCTTTGGTTATTTAAATAACGCCTTAACATTTATTTCCCATAGGGTTTCTATGAACTGGTTTACGCCTTTAAGCCTGATCAACCAATCTTGATCTGCCTGGTGGTTAAGTGCGATGAGATAACCAACCCCAGCGTCAAAAGCAGCCTGAATTCCAGATCGCGAGTCCTCGACTACAACACAGGCTTCCGGATTTGCTCTCAAGTTACCCGCAGCCCGGAGGTAAAGATCAGGGGCAGGTTTTCCAGGAGTTTTGCCATCATCATAAACAACAGTTTTTCGATCAAACCAGGTGTCAAGCATCAGGTTCTTGAAGAAGAAGTCAACATTTTCCTTTTGGGAAGCTGTGGCAATCGTAAAAGGGACATGGTGAGTTAATAGCAATTCCAGCAATTCTACTGAACCCGGGGACAGGGTAAAACCATCGCCTAACTCAAGGCACTTCTGTCGGTAGATGACCTCTTTTTGTTCAGCAAATTCATCCGCTTCCTCCTGTCTGATTGGTGTACCCAGCAGGTATTCCAGTGTATGTTTGTTGTTACGACCGTGCACATGAAGGTCAATCTCTTCGTCGCTCAAAGGTTTTTCCCTTAACTTTGCCGAAAACAAGCACCAGGATTCTCTTTGAACCACATCATCCCAAAACAACACACCATTGAAATCAAAAATTAATGCCTGGTATTTCTTCGGTTGAATCATGGCTTCATATCTGAAATTAACTATTTCCAGAACACATCTCGTTCACCAGGCATATAAGGTGCGTAGACAGTCAACCGGTCTGCTAATCCCTGGTATCTAGAAATTAATGCGGCAGGTATTTTATCAGGGTCTGCGACAACGGCAAACGTGTTCAAAATCTCATCATCGATCAAAACTCCCATCTTTCCCCATTCTCCTCTTGCAGCTAGACCGGATAACTGCTCAGCGATCTCCTCCCAGCCATGCAAGGCAAATACCTTTCGATAAGAAGGAGTGGAGGCATAGAAGGCAATCTGCATTCGCACGAAATTCTTTTCTTCCGGGGACGAGACGATAAATGCGGTCACTGATACGCAGACATCCTGGCGCGATCGCCGAGTTTTTCGGACACCTGTTTCTATTGCCGGGATGAGCACCTCCGATAGGTAACGAGCTGAGTTGAGAGGATGGACCTGGAAGCCATCAGCAACCTCGCCTGCCAATCGGGCCAATCCCTTATTTACCCCCGCAATGTAAACAGGTATCTTTGGATAATCAATTGGTCCAGGATCGAAGAAGGGGCTCATCAGGCTCAGGTTGTAATATTCTCCCTTGAACTTCAACTTTTCTCCGGTCTGCCAGGTATTCCAGAAAGCCCGGATGGCGTCGATTTGCTCACGAAGCTTGCCAATCACGGAATCTGGCCATGACATACCAAAGCGGCGTTCGATATGTCCTTTAACCTGGGTACCAAGTCCGAGGATAAACCGTCCGCCTGAGGCCTGCGCTAAGTCCCAGGCAGTGTAAGCCAGCGTAGCGGGTGAACGAGCGAAGGCGATGGCAACCGCAGTCCCAAAATGGATTTGTTTGGTATGTTCTGAGATTAATGTTCCGGGGAGGAATGGGTCATGTTGCGTCTCTGAGACCCAAATGCCGTCAAAGCCGAGTGCTTCTGCTGCCTGGGCATGGTTGGGAACTAATCCCAGGTGGGTAGGAGGTAGGGAAGTATCAATTTGCATCAGTTTCCATTTATTGTTTCAATTTTTCAAGCTACTATTTGGTTGTTGCTGCAAGTGGATTCTGCGAAGTAAGGCAGTCTTCCTCTAGGTGCGTAATTTGCAACATTTTGGGTGTACATTATTGATAGTTATTACCGGCAGGATCGTGTCATTTGCTACACAAGTAAGTCAGGATCCATTTTGTTGTTGCTTCCAGCGCATTGATGTGAGTCCGCTCATAATTATGGGAGGCATCAACGCCCGGTCCAATCAGTGCAACAGCCACATCCCCTCCAGCGCGCCAGTATGCCTCGCCATCAGAACCGTAATAAGGGTAGATATCAACTTTGAAAGGGATATTATAAGCTTCTGCCAATTTACGTAGCTTCTGACTCAACCCGTGGTGATACGGACCCCCCGAATCCTTTACACAGATCGTGGCGTTGAATTCATCTGAGGTCTGTCCCTCGCCTACGGCAGCCATGTCCACGGCAACTAACTCAATCATTTCAGAGGGAAAACCGCTTGCTGCGCCATGACCAACTTCTTCATAATTGCTGATCAGGATCGTGGTAGTTTGCTCAGGCTTTATCCCAGCATCATCCATCGCTTTTAAGGCGGTGACGATATTTGCTACGCAGGCTTTATCGTCCAGGTGCCGGGAGCGGACGAAGCCATTCATGACCTCTACCCTAGGATCAAAAGCGACAAAATCCCCGACCTGGATGCCGAAATCGGTCGTTTCCTCTGCTGAGGTTGTGCGTACGTCAAGACGGACCTCCATGTCATCATCTTCACGCTTATTTTCTCCCACTTTGCTGCCATAGACATGTACTGAAGCCTGGGTAAGCAGCAGCGAGCCGCGGATCATCACACCATCGCTGGTCCACACCTTGCAGCCTTCTCCTTCTACTGTGTTCCAAGGAAAACCACCCAGCTTGGTCAGCTTCAGACGGCCGTTCGCCTTGATTTCCTTTACCATCGCACCCAAGGTGTCGATATGGGCGGTCAGGCCTCTTGGAGCATCCTCCCGGGATCCTGGCATGGTAATAACCAGGGCTCCCTTGTGGGTGTATGTTAAGGTTAAACTTGATAAAGAAGAAAGGGTTTCTTCTGTAAAACCGATTGCAGCCTCGGTGAAGCCTGTTGGACTGGGTGTGTTGAGTAACCCTATAAGGAAGTCAAGCATAAAGGTATTGTCTATTTGAGGAAGTGTTTTCATAGGGCACATCCGTTAGAGGGGACTTATAAATTCTCGAATTTGGCGATGGCAATCCGCCAGGATTCGGGGATGGTGATGGTCTTATGGTCGAGGTAGTCATAGGCTACCAGCACAGCAGACCCTTCAGCCAGGATATTTCCATTGGAGTTGTCCTGGAGGGCATAGGTCATATGGAAACTTTTATTGCCCAACCGGGTAGTGCGAGCGCCCACCCTGGCTTCAGCTCCATACTGCAGCGGGGCATGGAAAGTCACAGTTGCTTCTGCCAGGATGATACCAACCTCCAGGAAGGATTGATCCTGATTGAACAATCCCAGGTTAATCAGGTATTGCACTCTGGTTTGTTCGAAATAGGTTAAGAATTTGGCGTTATTAACGTGCCCCTGCGGATCCAGGTCGCCGTAGCGTACTTCGATGGGATGATAGAAGTTATACTGGCTCATACTAGAATTATACCTCTTGGCGGGATTGAATCTCCATCTCTGGTGATTAGATTAGTTTCCAATCAGCCTCACGATAAAATATCAACATCCTTCTCGTTGATGACGAACCAGTAATTACCCTAAATTGAGCCCCTAATCTATCCCGGTTGGATCAAGAACTGTTGTCACCCGCGTTGCAGAACTCCGCTGTGTTTTAGGTGATGATGCTGTCAATCCCCGCTACATTGATACTGTCACTGGACAGGGTTGCCGATTCACCCCTGATGTAGAAAGAAAATGATCCGTTTGTGTTGGTGGTGGATCCTTCTCCCCTTGATTCTTGGTCTGGTTGCTGCCCTTGTTATTTTTCTGTCTGATTATCGAACTGTTTTGGGCTTTATCATAATAGGAGACCTCGTATCATACCGAAGTACTCCAATTTAGGTGCCTATAAACGAAATATTATGGCATTAAAAATCAGCGGAAATCCTTCTCACAGCGTATCGCTAACTGAATAAGTAATGTGACTGAATTGTTACAAAAGATACTTATCTTGCTGCATCTCCTGAATGATCCTGTATCAACCAAGCGTTATGAAAGTTAGTAAGTTGTTGGCACGATTCATAAAAATGGGTTAATCGCTTTATCTTTCATCTTGGGAAAATTAGTTCTATAAGGCAGTCATTGCAGGACATCGGTCCGAGGGCTTGCTTATGCAGAAGCGATAGGTGCTGTTCCTGATCTGGTGTGTAATGTTCGTGGTAGTTATGCTACAATCCAGTCCGTTATTGATGTTGCGAACTGCAAAGGTAGAGTTTTCTTCCTGACCCATTATTATTTGTAATTCGGGGTAAAATGGTTCATATTAATCGGATTTGTCATTATTTCTTTAGAGGTGATCGTGGATATCTTTATCGTGGTATTCAGTGCTTCGATAAGTTATTTGATCGGGGGTATTTCATTTGCCAGAGTTGTAACTCGCTTGCTAGCACCAGATGTTGATGTGGAGAATATCAGGCTTCCATCTTCTGATGGGCAGGAAGGACAACAATTGCGTTCGGTTAGTGCCACGGTAGCTTCTCTTGAGCTTGGACCTCAAGCGGGATGTGCCATTGGTTTGTTAGATATCTTAAAGGGTGTTCTACCGGTCCTGACACTCAAGCTACTCTTTCCGGAGGAGTACTATTTCCTGATTGCGGCTGTTTTTGTGGTGATTGGGCACATTTGGCCCATTTACTACCATTTCAGAGGCGGAGGCGGGATTTCACCCACATATGGTGGCTTCTTTGTAGTTGACTTCATCGGAACCCTAATTTCTGCCTTTGCTGGTATGGTTTTTGGTTTTTTTATTGTCCGTGATATCTTGATTGCCTACACCTCCGGCTTGTGGTTTATGCTGTTGTGGTTTATCATTTTCAAAGGTGAGTGGCCTTACATTGTCTATGGCATTGTGATGAATATCATCTTTACAATCGCTATCATCCCCGATGTAAAAGATTATCTGAAGGCAAAAAGCAAAGGTGAATTGGACATGGGCGCCAGCATGGAGATATTCCCCATGGGACGCGGGATGTTGAAGATCATGAAATTTTTTGGTGTTGAGCCAAAGAAGAAAAAAGGATAAAAAGGATGGCGAATGCATTAATACTTCCTCTAGATCAAAAGCGTATGCCTCAATCTGTGGGTAACAAAGCCCTTAACTTGCATCGTCTATCTGCTATAGGCCTTCGTACCCCCAAAACATTTGTGATTCCATGGACCGCTTTCCTGCGTTATACCCAGGACGACATCAGCCTGGTGGATGATCTAAAGATGGCGTTGGAAAAACATATTGATTCAGAAACCGCATATGCAGTCCGTTCTTCAGCCAATATTGAAGACGAGTTGGATAGGTCTTTTGCTGGTCAATTTAAATCAGTGCTTGATGCTCGCAGTGTCAATGGTGTCTTGCAGTCAGTCTGGGCTGTATGGGGAAGCGCTCATTCGTCAAGAGTGCTGTCTTACCTCGAACAGCAGGGTGTACCCAAGAGGGAACTGTTGATGGGTGTCATCGTCCAGGAGATGGTACCACCTGTCTTTGCTGGTGTAGCACTCAGCCGTAATCCAGTTACAGGCGCGGATGAAGTGGTTGTGGAAGCGGTTAAAGGCTCTGGTGAAGCCCTGGTACAGAGCGGAGTTACACCATATCGTTGGATTAATAAATGGGGCAACTGGATTGGAAAACCACAATCTGATGATATCCCGCTTTCTGTGGTTGAAGAAGTTGTTTTAGAAACTAACCGGATCGCCAACGAATTAGGATCTTTTGTAGATCTGGAATGGGTTTATGATGGGGAAAACATTTACTGGTTGCAAGTCAGGGAAATTACGACCATCAACCGGCGCAATGTGTATTCCAACCACATTCCCAAGGAAATGATTCCAGGAATGATCAAGCCCTTGATTTTTTCAGTCAACCTTCCCCTGGTTTGTACTATGTGGGTCCGTCTTATTACTGAGATGATCGGAAAGACAGAAGTGAAACCCCAAGACCTGGCGAAATCATTTTATTATCGAGTATATTTTAATATGGGCACGCTGGGTCAGATTTTTCAGGAAGTAGGAATGCCGGCTGATTCGGTTGAGATCTTGATGGGTCTTGTCCCCGACGATGCAAATAAACCCGGAATGAAACCTACCCTAAAAACCTTCTTCCGTTTACCCTGGTTGTTACTGTTCCTTTTTAACAAATGGTTTTTTGACCGTCGGATGCGTAAAGTGCTTCCACAAATTAAGGAAGGTTTTAAAGAATTTGATTACCGTCACGCCGGAGAACTAGGGGATGCGCAGTTATTCAATAAGATTGATCGTCTCTATGATGAAGTTCAAAATGCAGCTTACTATAATATCATAACACCACTCATAGCAATGATGTGTAATAGGTTTTTAAAAACACAACTTGCAAAGATAGGGGTGGATTTAATCCAATTGGACCTAATGAGGGATGCGGAAAACCTCTTGGATTATGACCCAAATTACCATTTGCACTCCCTACATAGTGAATACTGTCAGTTGGATGAAGATACCCAGGCAATGATCCGAACCTGTTCTTTTGATGATTTTCTCCAACTTCCCGATATTTCGGATTTTCATAGGAAGGTTGAGGCCTTCTTGGACCGCTTTGGGCATTTGAGTGATAATGGCAATGATTTTTCTTTCACGCCATGGAGAGAAACACCGGATATGGTTTTGGACATGATTGTGAATTTCCTGCCTAAAGCAGAAGACAGTCACGAAAAACTCCAATTCGATAATTTAAAACTGAGAGGCTTTAAGCGGTTTATGATGAGGTCGTTTTACCGTCGGGCTAAAGATTTCTCTCTGCTACGTGAACAAATCAGTTCACACTACACCTATGGATATGGTTTGTTCCGTTATTACTATTTGGCACTTGGCGCACACCTGGTTCGTAGAGGATTGATTAATGATCCTGAAGATATTTATTACTTGGAAGATTCTGAAATCCGACAGCTTTTTAGAGACGAAAAACCAGTGCTGGATCCTCGACAGGTTGTCTCTCGGCACAAAACAGATATTGAACGTTTTAAGGATATTTCCCTGCCAGGCGTAATTTATGGTGACGAGGCTCCCCCAGTGACGGATCCATCTCTTGACAAATTGGTTGGGATACCTACTTCAATTGGCCACTATACCGGGAAAGTTACTTTGGTGCGGGGGATTCAAGATTTTAATAAAGTACAAGATGGCGATGTATTGGTCATCCCTTACTCAGAGGTAAGCTGGACGCCGCTTTTTGCCAGGGCAGGAGGCGTAGTGGCTGAATCTGGTGGTCTTCTCTCACATAGCTCTATTGTTGCCCGCGAATATAATATTCCCGCAGTTGTTTCGGTCGATGGTGCTATGAGACTTAGCGATGATATCATGGTCACCGTTAACGGTCATACCGGTGAAGTAATCATTCATAAGGATAACTAGGCAGTCTAAAATGATCTTACCGGGAGTTGTAAATGCCAGTTTTAAATGCT
>CAZTJD010000118.1:0-13395 GCA_964613985.1 uncultured Anaerolineales bacterium | reverse complement strand
CATTTTAAATCTATCATCCTTCCTTTCTAACAATGGAAAATCATGCCAACGCAGCAGCAAATACCTCAATTGGGTGCAGTGCAACCCGATTGGTTGTATGCTGGATCTGTTCCCGGCAAGAAGTACCTGAAGCACAGATAATGGTTGTTGGCGCGGCTGCCCTGACAGCTGGAGCCAAAGACATCTCTGCCATCTGAATCGAGAGATCGTAATGCTCCTGCTCATAGCCGAAGGAACCTGCCATCCCGCAGCATCCAGAATCGATTTCTTCCACCGTGCAGTTAGGAATCAAGCGCAGCATTTTGAGAGTATCTTCGATGCCAAAAACTGCTTTTTGCTGACAATGCCCATGGAAAAGAATATGTCGTTTTTCTAAATCAAACCTCAGATGAATTTCTCCATTTTCTATTCCCTTGAGGATAAGGGCTTCCATCATCATCGATTTTTGTGCGATAAGGTCAGCATCTTTGC
The DNA here is from genome assembly GCA_964613985.1 of uncultured Anaerolineales bacterium. GTDB lineage: Bacteria > Chloroflexota > Anaerolineae > Anaerolineales > UBA11858 > CAZTJD01. Next base: position 12,924 of record CAZTJD010000118.1, on the reverse strand, counting down.
CAGGGACCAAATCGGGATATTCATCCACGAGCATTGCCATGACACTGGGTTCACAACCGACAATTGGTAAACCAATCCTGGCGTATGGGGAGAGAAGTTCAATATTGTGTAGGGCTAATTTGGCTGCCGTATCCAGCAAACCTTTCGATACAGCGGGTCGCCCAGAGTCTTTTTTATGTTTCAAAATAATGGTTGCGAATCCGGCTGCCTCAAGGATTTTTACAGCAGCCTTACCAATTTGAGGTTCGTTGTGTTCCATAAAAGTGTCATGGAAAAAAACCACCTGTTTTGTTGACTCTATTTTCTGAATTGATTTCTCCCGAGATTGGTACCAGGCAGTGAAGGTCTGGGAGGCAAGATGGGGGAAGGAACGGGAAGAATGAATGCCTAACCCATTTTGAATCCACTTTCCCGGCCCGTTCATAAGTCCATTAAAGAGAGGAGAGAATGGTTGAGCCAGACCATAGAGTCTGCCGATATTAGCAAAGAGCCAGGAACGTATGGGAACGCCGTGTTCTTTATAATATTGGTAGGTAAATTCCGCTTTGAGTCTAGCCATGTCCACTGCAGATGGGCATTCACTCTTGCAGGCATGGCAAGATAGACATAGATCGAGTACATCATACAGTTCTCGTGATCCTAATCCTTCCGTTCCGAGTTCACCCATCATCGCCGCCCGAAGAGCGTTTGCTCGACCTCGAGTGCTGTGTTTCTCGTCACGAGTGACCTGGAAGGATGGACACATCACCCCGGATCCGAGTTTACGGCAGACTCCTGCTCCACTGCACATCTCTACCGCCCCAGCAAAGCCACCATCTTCAGAAAAATCAAATGCTGTGATCGATGGTGCGTATTGCAGATGATAATGGCTACCATAACGAAAAATTGTTTCGTCATCCATAGCAGGTGCATCAAACATTTTGCCAGGATTGAGGTGATTCTCTGGGTCGAAAGCCGTTTTAATAAGGCGAAAGGCTTCTATCAACCTGGAACCAAATAAGGAATGGCTGAATTCACCACGAGAGATACCTTCGCCATGTTCACCGCTGGTCGTCCCATTGTACTTCATCACCAAGTCCCTTGATTTTTCAGCGATCTGACGAAACTTTCGAACTCCCCCGGATGATTTCAGGTTGATCAACGGTCTTACATGGATGCAGCCTGCACTGGCATGACCATACATGGCCACCTGTTCCAGACCCAGGTGATAAGCATATTCGAAGATTTCGGTGATATAGTCTGCCAAGTGTTCCACAGGAACAGCAGCGTCTTCAATAAAAGGGACTGGTTTCGCATCTCCACGTACACTCATCAAGATTCCCAGGCCGAGTTTACGTACAAACCAGACATTCTCCTGTTGTCTTGGATCAGCGATAACCACCACTGGATCATGATGTTTGATTTGCACCAAACGTTTCGTTAATTGCTGAATGCTGTGGTCTAGCATTGCCTCTGTTTCACCTGCATACTCAACCAGCAGGACGATTTCTGGGTCGCCTTGAATGAAATTAAGCAGATGGTGGAATTCGGGCTTATCTCGAGTTAAATCAATGAGTATCTTATCCAGGACTTCCACGGCATAAGGATTACTTTCCAGGACAGTGGGGACGAACTCCATAGAAGTACGAAGGTTAGAGAAGTGGACGATTGCCAGCCGTTTGTGTTTAGGGATGGGCACTAGATTAAGTGATGTCTCAGTGATCACACCCAGGGTGCCTTCAGAGCCAACGATCAGACTGGCAAGGTTGGGTTGAATTTGTCTTAATAAAACAGGCAGGTTATAGCCAGCGACCTGACGAAAAGTTTTCGGGTATTGGGTTTTGATTTCTTCTGCATAGATGTTCAGAATATGGTACAGGGATCGATATATATTGCCCTCCAGGCTGGGGCGGGTAATCATATCCTCCCATCTCCCACTATTGCCATCGAAGGTTACCTGGCTTCCATCGGAGAGGACTATATTTGTGGAAAGAACATGATCGTGCGACATCCCATAAATGATAGAGTGGGAACCTGTTGCGTTGTTAGCCAGGATACCACCCATGGTTGCCCGATCTCCACTGGCGGGGTCGGGACCGTACATCAATTTGTGCTGGGCGAGGACGTTGTTTAGTTGCCCTAGAGTTATCCCTGGTTGGGCATGAACGACCCTATTCTCAGGATCAATTCCAATAATCCGGTCCATGTAACGAGATAGGTCAAGGATGAGGGCATGACCGATGGCGTTTCCACAAAGGCTGCTTCCACCGCCACGAGGTAAGATAGGCACCCCGTGTTTCTTGGTGATTTCTACTGCCGCAGAGATTTCATCCGCATCTCGTGGAAAAACCACACCCACGGGCATCATCTGGTAAATGCTGGCATCAGTGCTGTAGAGAATCCGGGTCATGTAGTCAAAATTGACATGTTGGACTGAACTACTTAGTTCATGGATTAATTCTTGAGTGGCTTGGATGGCTTCAGGGTGGTCTTGGATCATGGAAGTTCTTAAGGTTATAAAGATTGCTATATAAAGGGCTCATCAATGAATGAGCAGTCGGTTAAATTCATAGCTTTACGTGGATTGTCGTTGTATTCGTTAAATGTTCAGCAAGTATAGTACAGCGATTGTGGAAAGGGAATAGCGATTAATCAAATCAGGTTAAGAAAGTTATCCTCGCTGGAAAGTAAAATCAAAGTCCAGCTTCTATGTAAATTGGGGATAGCTGGCAGCGTTCCAGGTATGGGATTAATGAGAATATCAGAAAAGGAGTGAAAAGAAGGAAGTTGGAAGGATGTGAATTGGAAATAATGTGATTGCGGTGTATCTGAACATGATTGATAATAATCTTGAGGTACATGCTATCTGCGAACAGATTTGGCTTGCGGTGATTAAGCGAGGTCCTTATGACCATCGAGAAGGGAGCAGAGGACGGGTATCGAAGAAACCTGGGGCGTCGAATATCTCGCTAGGGATAACAAACATCTGAGAGATGGAAAAATTGTGCGTGAATAGTTGCTTGCTAATTCCTCACTTTTCCCTTATCTCAAAAATAGGAACTCCTGAGGGGATAAATTTCTTTCTTAATACAAACCCTTGCTAATAAACATCTCCAACGTTAAGACCGTGTTAGAATCTCTTTGATGATGAAACCAATCAATCAAAGACTTCTTTTCCTATTTTTTCTGATAATACTGGGGAACTTGGCTTGCCGTCCAGTATTAACGGTTGGATGGCAGGAGATCGGGATCGTGTTTATATTACTATTGATCCTGGCAGGTCCAGTGCTGTTTCGGTTGTATAAACGGATCGATGAACTCCAAAATTGGAAAAAACGTAACAAAGAATCTGATGATTAAATCCGTATTGGTGAGTTTTAGTTGCCTGACTTCGTCCAATATCAAAACACAACAATCCCCTGGAACATTGGACTAAAGCTGCTCTGGGATGCAATCTGGCAGAAATCCCGTTCCTTTCATGATGATGCGGTGGCAAGTGTCAATCTGCTGTCTCCTCCACCGCGAATCTTGCAACCCCAAAATATTCCTCTTTCCGGACCTGCTCTCTTGGTTATGAACCATTATTCTCGTCCAGGCTTCGGGACATGGTGGATTGGACTAGGCATCAGCGCTCAGATGCCAGACGAGGTTCATTGGATGATGACAGCTGGCTGGAACCATGCCGGATTATTGAACCCAATTACACGTTACCTTTTTCCTCGGCTGGCACGAGTCTATGGTTTCACAGTGACACCTCCTATGCCACCGAGTCCAATTGAGACAGAGGCGCGAGCAAGGGCTGTCCGAGCCGTATTAAAGATTGCAAAAAATCCCCAAGCCATTATAGCTATAGCACCAGAAGGCCAAGACCATCTCGGTGGTGTACTCGGCTCACCTTCACCAGGAGTTGGGCGGTTTCTATGCCAACTTGCCAAACACCGGGAACGAATCACGCCCGTAGGTGTTTATGAAGATGGTACTGTACTTTGTTTCAATTATGGACCAACGTTTAAGCTAGATATTCCTGCATCAATGACACCAGATGCCCGAGACCGCCTGGCAAGCCGGCTGGTTATGGAAGCCATTGCTCGCCAACTTCCTGGGGCATTCAGAGGAGACTACGCATGAAAAAGGTGCACACCCTTGACCTTCTCATTATAAACGCCTATTGGTTTGGACTGGCAGTTATGTGGAACAGCCTGCATGTCATCATCCTGCCTGCAGTGCTCTTAAATTATGTCCCAGAGAACCAGAAGAATACCTACTTGGGCTTGATGACTTTCTTTGGATTGATCATTGCCATGGTTGTTCAGCCAATATCTGGCTCCATAAGCGATCGATGGCGTTCTCGTTGGGGCCGCCGGCGCCCATTGATCACCTTAGGTACTGCCCTGGATTTTATCTTTTTGGGGATCCTGGCTTGGGCAGGTGGATTTGTCTGGTTGGCGATTGGTTATATTGGCTTGCAATTCACCTCGAATATTGCTCACGGACCTGCTCAGGGCATAATCCCGGACAGGGTTCCACCTGAACAGCTTGGTGCTGCCAGTGGATTTAAAAACCTGTTCGATATGAGTGGATTGGTGGTTGCATCCCTGTTGATGGGCAACCTGCTTGATCCTGATTCTCCCAACGCTTTAATGCCTCTTGTTGTCGTTGCTGGAGTTTTGTTTGTGGGTGCTCTAGTTACGATCCTTGGAACGCGCGAAACTCCAACGACAGCTATTAATCCAGAGATAGTCAATCCACTTAAAACGGATAGAAAGAAAATATCATTGCGTGGCACTTCTTATGCCTGGCTGATTGCTTCACGTTTTTTCTTCCTTTTGGGAATTTACGATATCCAGGTCTTTGCCCAATACTATATCCGTGATGTTATACCTACAGATAACCCGATCAAGCTTACAGGTGACTTACTCGCATCTATCACCCTGGCATTGATTGCCTTTGCGATGGCTGGAGGTTGGCTTGGGGATCGCATTGGTCATAAACGAGTGCAGTATTTTGCCAGTGCGGTTGGTACCTTGGGCTGTTTGCTGCTTCTAATGGCACGTGATTCAACCAGCCTGCTGATTTTTGGAGGGATAACAGGCGTAGGAATTGGATTATTCATCACGGCAAACTGGGCTTTGCTGAGTCGGATGGCACCACTTGCAGAAGCGGGGGCTTATCTTGGGTTGACGAACCTGGCAACAGCTGGATCTGGGGCGATCGGCCGCCTGATGGGTCCAGTGATTGATGGATTAAACAATGCTAATCCTGGTGCGTATGGTGGTTACACCGCCATGTTCATCTTTGGTGCTGTATGCACGGGTATGAGTGCTTTCTTATTGATTAAAGTCAAGGGAAAGGAGCAGAGAAATGTAAAGGTCTCTGCTGTATCTGATTAATTGAACAAACTCAAGACTGGCGGTCCTTTAAAATTTATACACAGGATCATCGTATAGTTAATGGATTGCCCGTCCGTATAGGGTTAGGAGCTGGGGATGGAAGAGGTTTCTGTGATGGCAGTAGTATCCACAATATTTACTGATTCAGTCTCTTCATCGTCTGGGGTGGCGTCAGGGATCTCTATTTCCAAATTACGGATGCGAGGATTAGCATAAGCCAGTAAGCTGGTTCCCCACATGAACAGGCAGGAAAAAATCATCAATAAACCAATTCCTCGCCCAGGTCCGATACCTAGCGTTGATCCTAGAAAGGTATCTGATAAGGGACCTGATGTAGACATCAAAGGATCGAAGATTTTGTCTGCCATCGGTCCAGCGAGTAAGAAGGCAATAGGTGTCATCGAACGGGCGATCATGCCGCGAATCGCAAAAACCCGACCCTGGATGCCAGGGGCAACCTTTGTCTGGAATATAGCCTGGCTCAAGGCGGAAGCGAAGGGGATAAATACAAGCAAAATCACTCTACCGGCTGCAATCACCCAGGTATTAGCACGCAACCCACTTATCAAAAGACCTGTCTCCGCAAAGGCAATAAAACCAATTAACGCAGGCACTTTATTTCTTCTAGGACCTCCCCAGGCACTCATGATCATACTGCCGATAAGGATGGAAATACCGGAGGTCATCTGGACGACGCCCAGGTCCTTTACCGAGCCATAAGAAAGCACCAATGGACCAGAGAGAACATTCGATAGACCCATGAAGAAGTTAACCGATGCAAAGTAAAGCAGAAGGCCATACAGACCCGGTAAGGCACGCAGGAATTGCCAGCCAAAGATAATATCGGAAAAGATGGTGGGTATTTGTTTTGATCGTTCTGACTCTGATGGCACATTCTTCGGTTGGGGGATTTGGACAGCAATCAAGGCACCTATGGCGAAAATATAGGTGACTGCGTCAATGAGGATGACTCCTCTCAAGCCGATAACAGCGTATAGGGCTCCAGCCATAATGGGTGTCAATATTCCTGTGGCTGCCTGACCCATCTGTAATATTCCACCAGCACGAGCCAGTTCCTTCTTCGGAACTAACATTGTTATCGAAGCGGAATAAGCTGGTTCCTGGAATGCGCTGAAAATTGAGGAGAAAGCTGCAAGTAGGTAGATATGCCAGATTTGCAGGTTCCCTATGAATAGTAGCAGGGCAGTAATGGCAGTGGTGATCGCAGATCCTGTGTCCGCCAGAATCATCAGCCTGCGTCGACTATAGCGGTCTGCGATGGACCCGCCAATAGGCATCAGGAGTAGGGAAGGGAGGGTGGAGAAAAGGGCAGTTAAAGCAAAAGGTGTAGCTTGCCCTGTTTGGTCATAAATCCAGACACCGAGGCCGAAGTTAGTAAGTCCTGAACCGAGCATGGAGATGAATTGTCCACCCCATATGATCCAAAAAGTACGCATCGTTTTTATTGGTTGATGGCTAATTTCCATGATATGATCTCCACGGTTGTTGGGACTTATCATGAATCCGGTTGATCGTAATAAAATGTTGGATACAGGAAAATAGAAAATGCCCAGGGTTGCAGATTGGAATCTTCAGGATCGTCCAGCGCTTTGAAATCTTCCAAAAGCTCTTGTAATTTCACCTGAAACGCTTCGATCCTGTCATCAGAAATGCGGCAGACCTCCCGGGTTTGGATCACTCTCCTGGGATGAGGTTCGGCGCCGTGTTCGAGGTTGAAAGAGCGAGCCTCAATGCTACGTGCGAAATCTTCTCGCACAGCATCGAGTTGGCTGAACGCCATAGCAATGAGATTGTCCTTACCCTCATGTTCACGAACATCGAAATTATATATTTCCTGATCCAATGTGTAGTTGTAAGCGGAAACCCAATAATGATTCTCAATAATATTGCCATGGATTGATTTGTCAACCACCCGAATAAAATCATGCTTCTCCAGGATGTTAATGTGATAGTAAAGTTTGCTAGCTGCCAGTCCAAGCTTTTCCGCAATTTCTTTAACAGTCAAAGGACTGGGAAGGAGAACCTCAATAATCTGTAGTCTGAGAGGGTCATGGATTGCCTTTGCAGCTTCAAGGTAGCGAATAACATGAAGATTTGCTGGTTTGTATATCTCGGTCATTTAAAATACCTTTTACGTTTTAAAATAAATTGATTGATTGAAAATATTTTATCGTAAAAATGTTCTTTTATCTCTGGATGTCATAAAATCAGTTGGGAGAAGAAATAACCTTTTTTTGCAAGACATTTCGATTCATGAAGTATAATTCCGAAAATTTGATCGGTGGAATATTTCAAGAGATTATTTATACTTTTATATCCAAATATAAAAGAAGGAGGTTGTTTTGATTCCTAATCAATGGTATGCGATTTTAGATTCAAAAGAGGTCAGACACAATAAACCTGTCGGAGTTCTCAGGATGGGAGAACGACTAGCTTTCTGGCGTTCACAAACTGGCGAAGTTGTGTGCATGCGCGATTTATGCCCTCATCGAGGGGCAGCTTTGAGCAAAGGAAAACTGGTTGATGGGCACCTTCAATGTCCTTTCCATGGTTTTGAGTTTGATCAGAATGGTGCCTGCATCCTGATCCCAGCGAATGGACTTGAAGGACCAGTCCCCAAGGCAATGCTGGCCCACACTTATCCAGCAAGAGAACAAGATGACTTCATCTGGATTTGGTGGGGTGATTGGAGGGATGACCTTCCAGATATCCCTAAACTGGATGAGATTAATGATACTTTTTCTTACAGCACAATAAGAGATCAATGGAGGACGCATTATTCACGAGCCATCGAAAATCAGCTTGATGTTTCTCATTTACCTTTCGTCCATTCAACAACCATCGGACGCGGAGGTCGTACGGTGGTGGATGGACCTTTCTCTGAGTGCTGTATGGATGGTGATAGCCTATATGTCTGGGTTTCCAACCGTGTTGATGATGGGAAACCTTCACTTGGACCTAAAGATGTGACTAGACCGAATCGACATCCGAACCTGCAGTTTGTCTTTCCCAACCTCTGGCAGAATTGGATCAGTGATAACCTGCGGGTTATCGCTGCTTTTGTTCCCATCGATGATGAGAATACGATGATGTACCTGCGATTTTATCAGAATTTCATGACAGCACCAGGCATCAAGTGGTTGGTGAACGGCTTTGGTGCAATAGGTAACTTTTATATTGAACGGCAGGATCGTCGGATTGTAGAGACTCAAAGACCCAAAAGATCTGGCTTAAGAATAGGTGAACATCCGATCCCCGCGGACCATCCGATTATCCTTTACCGCAAACGTAGAGAATCTTTACTAACAGATAATTCAACCTAGTTTCCTCGAATCACCCGTAAAAGATTATTTCATTGTTATCATGCAAATATATCTTGCGATTCTCTTATTGCTGGTGCATGGGTTGCTATTCACTTATAGCGGGACTAAGATATCCATAATCGGAAATTTAAGGTATTTTTCTTTCACTTTGGTTCGAATTCCACCTGGTAAATGGCATCTGGGATGATATTAATAGCTGTTATATCGACGCTCGTTTGCTCGGAAATATTAGCTGCTGTGTCAGTCCAAGGCCCAAGGCACGATTTCAGGGATGAGGGAGAGGAAGCGCTAACAGGCTGTTCTCTTGGGATACATTCTAATAACTATGTTATGCAAAAAATTTAAACCGAAAATTCTTCCAGCGATAGGTGCAATAGTTTAACAGGTATTTGTTGCATTTAATACTGGTTATGGAAATTCAATATTAGCTGTAGATCATTCATTGACTTTGGAAGCCTGTTGGGAGAAATTTATCAGCGTATCCAGGTAATACTCTGGTAATCCAATATCAAACCGCTGTCCATCAACCACAAGTCCCAGGAATCCATCTTCCTGACGTAACCGGTCCAGAGCAGAGGTCAACTGAAACTCACCACGCTCGCGCACATTGTTTTTAATATGTTCTTCCAGATAGTCGAAGATTTGTGGTTTGATGATATATTGTCCAAAAACGGTCAGGTATTCTCTTTCAGGCAAGCCGGGGATCCTTAGGTTGTTACGAGCATAATCAACGGTTGGTTTCTCGGAAAATTGAGTCACATAAAGCAAGTTGTTTTCATGGTTTGCCAACCATTCTCCTGTGGCAGTTCCAAAATTCGCAATCATCTCTTCCGGGGTTCGACGTAGTCCCAGTACACTTACGCTGTGCTGGTCGTAGGCATCAATAAGTTGCCTGGCACAGGAATAGTCACTTTCAGAACGGTAAATGTGATCTCCAAGCATTAACAAGAAAGGTTCCTTACCGATTTTTTCTCGGGCGCAATAGACCGCATGCCCAAATCCCTGTTGAGTCTCCTGGAGAACAAACGAGACATGGCGCCCAATCTCTAAAAGACGTTGTGCATATTGTTGAAAAGGGAGTGGAAGTTTGTTAAAATTCTCAATGGTCACCTGGGTATTAAAAAAACCGTAAAATGCTTCCATGTCATGTTGCTGAACGATGATAATTACTTCTTCAATACCCGCACCAATGGCTTCCTCGACGATTAACAGGATAGCAGGCTTGGCAATTCCATCGCGATCAATGATGGGGAAGAGTTCTTTTTTTGTTGCCTTGGAAGCAGGAAACAGGCGGGTTCCAAACCCCGCAGCTGGTATGAGGGCTTTACGTACTTTTTGCCCGGTCCGAATCGATAATTTCAGGCAGGGAAGTTTTAAATCACGTTCGATGATTTCAATCACCGCTTGCTGATCCTCCTGGCTTTTCGCCAGGATTTGGGCTGTGCCATCTCCCTGCGAACCTACCCCCTTTCCTCCAAAAATGTGAGGTTTCAATGAATTGTAATTCAACAGGCTATGAAGGGCTGGGGCGGTTAGTTCCTCAGGGCAGGCAGGCATTGCATAGCGGTCAAAAAACTGCTGCGCTTCAACCATCAAAGCACCCAACCCTGCTGCATCCCCATTTTGAAGTTTTTCAATTGCCTGATGGACAATCCGTTTGTTAATAGGTCCTAGAAGTTCCTGTACTCCTCTCTCGATTTCATCTTCAGCAAATGGGAAGGAACGGTTCAACCTGGCAAGGATTTCCATGGTGTCTTTATCTGCCATAAGATCAACAATCACAAAATACAGATCCTTGGGAACACGCAATTCGGTTACATTGAGATGGTCACCATCAAAGGTCATCAAAATAGGACGATCCCCATATGCACACCCCTGATCCATACGACCGCATCGTGATGGGGTAGTGATCTCACCGAGATAAGCCATCTCCATTTCTCCACGAGTGGTCATTTTTAGGTCATATACTCGGTTAAAGGCCCGGGCAGTCAACACGCAAATTGCAGCACTGGATGAAAGACCTTTCTTAATTGGAAGATCAGTTTTATAGTTGTTGATGGTCAAACCTCTTACATGGTAGTGTGTAAGAATCTGGTAAGCTGTCCCGGCAATATAGCTCCAATAACCACCCCCCTGGGCGATTTCTAATAAGGACTCAGGATTCATGGGGATCTCAACAGGGTTGTAGATGTGTCCCTCAGTTGTTGTCGATGTCAGCATCAAAGAACTGGGGTGTGGCTCAATTTCAGCATAAATGCCTTGATTTGTCCCAGTAATTAAAGTGAATCCCTTCTCGATGTTTGCGTCAATACGTCGGTAGCCTCCTGCCCAGTCTGAATGTTCGCCGAATAGGCAGATACGCCCCGGGACAAATATTTTCATCGTAATTTCACCTTTCCCGATTTTCTTTTTGTATCACATTTAATGACTCATGCGCTTCATTCAACGTGTTGTTTACCTGTGAAGGATGAAACCTATTTTTCCAGCATGTGTAACAGAGATAATCCTGCCCCCCTTGTTCCCTTTCTACCAGGTAGGACGCATGGAATTTCTTACATTGTGAGCAGCGGCGGAGAATGGTTTCTGCCATCTTAACACCAATATGTGAAACTTTACCTCAATCCCAGTTTCTTACCTTGAGCCAACAAGTTGATGGATTCTTTTATCCGTTTCCTTTTTGTGTCAACACGCTTGGCAACCCCAATCCAGGTGATATACTGTTTCTGGTGTGTTGGTGTTAAATTAGCATAATTTTCTTGAGCATCAGGATTTGCTTGTATTGCGCTGCTGAATTCGGGATGGATCTTGAAATCTAAATTTGGTTTCTTAATGGGTTCATCCCAGGTTCCAATTCGTTTTGCAGCCTTTACCAGGCTCATGCCATGAGAGGTCATCATTCCGGATTCTATCATTTTCTCTACTCGTTTCTTGTTCGATGCCGACCATTTGCTATCCTCTCTACGGGGTGTGAACTTACGGGCGTATTGATTCTGGTTCAACTTTTTTATCAAGCTGTCGATCCAACCAAAGCATAACGCCTGTTCAACTGCATCCTCGTAGGGGATGGATGGTAAACCAGTCTCCTTTTTATTGAAGACCAACCATACTTCTTTTGATTTCTTATGGTTAGCTTTCAACCAGGTACGCCAATCCTCTTTGTATTTTAAATATATTTTCTTCATAATTACGCTAATTTATTACAGAATGTATTTTCGTTCCCAATGACTCTCCCAAAAGAACCCTGGTGAGGTTTTCGGGAGGGGCACCAGAAAAGATCTGCACTTCTAAGTGAGGAATCTGTTCAATCAAAGTTAACATCGCTTGAACCTTGCTGACCATGCCCCCAGTGACATCGGTTGCCTCAGAACCTTTAAGTTGGGGGAAAACCTGGTTAAAATTATTTTGGGTAATTTCTTGTATCAGCTGAGTTCGTTGTGGATAATCTGACCAGACACCTTGCTCTATCCCTGCCAGGAGGATTTTATCAGGACGAAGTGAGACTGCCAGGTGAGAGAAAATATCTTCCGTGGATAGGATTGTACCGCCGCGATGCGAGTCAAAGGTGACATCTCCATAAAATACCGGAAGGAGATTCTTCGCCAGCGCTGCCTGGACAGGCTTGAGGTTCAAGGAGATAAGTCGACCATCCCTGGTTATTGTTGATGACGAAACAGGAAAAGTGATTGCAGGAAGATTGACCTGATGCAATGCTTTTAGCACGATATGGTTTAAGCTAGCTGCCTGCCACCATACTTCAGAAAAACCAAGCCATTCGGCTGCTGTTACAACACCCTTTCTGGTATTGAATTCTTTTGCCGGGGTATGACCAAAAGATCCAGACCCATGTCCAAGAATTATCTTAACATCTGGCATTATTTTTTTGATGGAATAGATTTCATGGGCGAGATCATGGATCATGTCCATGCGCGGGGATTTTGGAATATCCTTGTTCGTAATGAGTGACCCACCTAACTTTAGTAAGATTATATTTCTTTTCATAGCAAGTCCACTCCACATTCAGTTCATTTTAGCCAGATAGGCTATCATGGTCAAGCGAATTTGGGATTGAGTTATTAGTTGGGTGTCCATGAAGATCAATTTTTCCAGGGTTACGATAATAGACAAGTGAAACTTTAATTTTAGCAATATAATATTATAACTACTTCCATGAGAAAGTCGAAAATGTCAAGGGTCGACGTGGCGACCGAAGC
>CAZTJD010000117.1:5378-13400 GCA_964613985.1 uncultured Anaerolineales bacterium | reverse complement strand
AAAATCTATTTAATCCCTTTCCTCGTCTTTGCAATCCTGCTTGCAACTGCTTGCAGTACAGTCCCCACGAAACCAACCAACGATAGCGAGGTCGTCTATGCCCAATCCGACTTGGGACGGGACCTGGAGCCTCAAATAGATGCCCAAACCCAAGAGAGACTAGCCCAGGGGAACAGCACTTTTGCTTTTGAATTCTACAAGCAAATCATCCAATCACATGAAAATCTGATCTTTTCACCCCTGAGCCTGTCCCTGGCATTAAGCATGACTTCAGCTGGGGCTGAATCAACCACGGAACAAGAGATGCTCCAGGCGCTAGATCTGGGAGCATTGGGAGAGAACCTGCATCCGGCATTCAATGGCTTGCTTTTAGCGCTGCAAAACTCCCAGGCTGAGACCCTGACCGAATCAGAAGGAGATGTATTCCAGCTCCATATCGCTAATTCAATTTGGGCTCAATCCGGTGCTGACTTTGAAACGGTATTTATGGATACCTTAGCGCGCAGTTATGGCGCTGGAATCTATAAAGTCAATTACGAACAGGCTCCTGAAGCTGCACGCGGGGCGATCAATAACTGGGTCGCTGATGAAACCGAAGAGAAAATAATAAATCTCATCCCCGAAGGTGCCATTGACAGCCTCACCCGCCTGGTGCTCGCTAATGCCATTTACTTCAACGGCTCCTGGTTCCATCCCTTTGAGGAGGCTGACACCAGCGAAGCGCCCTTCACTAAATTGGATGGCTCACAAGTATCTGTCGATATGATGCACCTGCCTCAAGGACAGCTGCAATTTCTTCAGGGCGAAAATTACCAGCTCGTCCGCCTGCCCTATTTATCCCAAGATTTTTCCATGGTAGTGCTAGTGCCTGACCAGGGTGCCTTTGAAGCAGTCGAAAGCGGGTTAGATGTGGAGGTATTCGGCGAGTACTTTGAAGGCCTGCATGGGGTACCTTTGGATTTGAAGATGCCGAAATTTGACTTTGAAAGCACGATGAATGCCTCAGATCCACTCAAGAAACTGGGGATGAAGGTGCCGTTTGATCCTGAACTGGCAGATTTTTCTGCCATCAGCCAGGTACTGGATTTGTTCATCTCCGATGTGCTTCATAAAGCCACGATCACCGTGGATGAGAAAGGCACAGAAGCCGCTGCCGCTACAGCTGTGATTATGGGTGTTACCTCTGCCCCCATTGAGGGACCCATCTTGCTTGTGATCGACCGTCCATTCCTATTCTTCATCCACCACCAGCCCACTAATACGATCCTCTTCATGGGGCGTGTCCTGGCACCATGATTAGTGCCAGACATCTTTCATGCCTGGTTCCAGGTTTCGTTCCGGGTAACATTTGGTTTCTCATCCTTTTCGGAAGCCTTCGTATTGGTCAACATCCTGATGTAGATCAAATCAAACACCGAAATTAGAGTCCCAATCGCCAGGACGAAAGGCATGGGTTCCTGCGTCAATCCACCGCCCGTGATTCCTAAGACTCCAAACAGGATGGTAGGAGTCAAGGTGCCGATCCACTTGCTAATTGCGATTAACAGGGTCTGTCCTTCGCTGCCTCCACGCTGGACCAGCATGACGATGAATAAAATCGACATCAACAGGTTCTGCAGGAATGCAGCGTAGGTGGCGCCTAGGGCCATCCCAAACTCATTGATGAAGAGGCCTTGCAAGATGAATGCGGTCGCCAGCCCCAGAATACTCCAGAGGTAAAACCAGTACTTTCGCAGGTGATCGGGAAAATGTTTATACCCATAGCGTAAATAGGTATATAGAATGCCAGCATCCAACAGAGCCCAGAGGGCATTGATGTAGAATTGAACGTAAAGACCCCATTCCCGGTAACCTAGGACGGTATGTAAAAGTTCCCAGGCAAAATTCAACGCCAGCGCCCAGAATGGCATAGCATAGGTTTTTTGCGTAATACCGATCCTGATGCAATCGATATAAACGATCGTCCAGGATAAGCCACTTAAGATCACAAGGAATAAGCTAAAATTCATGTCGCACTCCTGAATCTGGATTGTTTCTTAGGGAATCACAGGTTCCTCAAATATTCTCTTAACCACTTAACCCGAGTATAGCATAGCTGGTACTTGGTTTTAAAAGAATGGGGAAATTAGAACCGTATCGAGTGTCATTCAAACCGTTTCGACGGGCTTTTACTCGTGGTAGCGTGCAAACCTGTCGTGAGTTAAACGAAGGATCATGCACGTACCTGGAAGATGGAAAGGTTAACCGACACCCAAGACTGACAGGTTTTCAATGAGCTTTTTCATATTTCTTTGCGCGTTTTACTCAAAGAGCAGCGTCATCAGTTGGTCATGGAAACCTGTCGGGTCTTAACGGATCATACCCTCAAACCTCGAGCAAGGAGGTTATCATCTTATGATCCAACCCCCTCCTCGGGCTGAGATTAGGGTTGGGATACTGCCTAAAGCCATACTATCATTGGTTTTTTTGTAGCGCAAGATTGCATCTTGTGCAGAGTTACACTGGGAAAGGTTATTGATCTGGGGTTAGGCTGGGTGGTCTATCACTGGTTTGTAAGTAGCATAAGATTGCACCTTGTGCGGGTGAACAAATTGCAAATTTGTTCTACATCTCAGTCGCACAAGATTGCATATTGTGCAGAACCCCCTGAGGATGAACTCTGATTAGAGTAAAAAGGTCGATAGGAAATCCATTGCTAACAAATTTCGAATGTCTTTGGTAAAATTTATTTGAATAATAAATAATATTGGCTCATGAAGAAGTAGGCATTGTTCCATATTATCATGTCCATTTGCGTCGAGTGACTCCAGGAGGATCAAACAATTATGAAAACCTCTCATACCCTGCCCCTTGAACATGCCAAACCTAAACTTCGCTGGTATTCTGCAACTGCCCTTTCCGCAGCTGCCTTCGTCGACAGCACCGAAACCTGGACTCTATCAATCTTATGGCCCAATATCTACCGTTCGCTGGGTATCTCGATCGGCGCGCTTGGGTCTGTCCTGGGGATCAGTGACCTGGTTCGAACACTCACGTTACCCTTTTGGGGATATGCTGCGGACCGCTTCTCACGTAAAACCTTGCTGGTAGCGATGACAGGTATATGGGGATTGTGGACCTTGGCTATCAGCCTGGTTCAGAACCTGTCGCAGCTTTATATTATCCGCATCATCTCTACTCTTGGCCTGGCAGTTCTTTGGCCGACAGCCTTTTCTTTGCTGAGTGACCTCTTTGACAGCAAGGAGCGGGGACGAGCTACTGGCTTGATGGTTGCGGTTAGTTTTGCTGGCTCGATCGCTGCCTATGGTATCTTGCCACCTATCGCCGCCCTAAGCCCAGAAGCCTGGCGCATCGGCTTCGTGGTGATGGGACTCGCCAGCGCTGCTTCGGGTCTGCTGCTGCTTTTCATTAATGATCCACCTCGCGGCGCTTCCGAACCCGAATTGAACGACATCATCGACCAGGAAAGCGCGGCACAGTTTACTTTTCGACTCCAAGACTTACCCACCTTATTGAAAGTGCATACCTGGCGGGTAATGTTGGTCCAAAATGCCATCGACCAGGTCGCCTTATCAGTCCTGTACGCCTGGGCATTCACCTGGTTTGATACAATCGGCTTGGGGGAATCGGGTTTTTTCGCCATCGCCCTGATCTCGATTGGCAACCTGGTGGGTCATATTTTCTTTGGTTGGTTAGGGGACAAGCTTGAAATCCGATACCCACAACACGGACGTGCAGTGATGGGGGTGATTGGTCTGGCGGTGAGCGTCCCCGCCCTGACGGGCTTCATCGCTTTGGGAGACCGAGGTTTAGGATATCTGCTGCCGTTCGGCTTGCTGGTTGGTTTAAGCCTGAGCAGCATCGGCTCTGGTGCACAATGGCCGATCATCCAGGGTGTGCTGCGCCCTGAACTGCGTGCCAGCGGTCGAGCCGTGCTCGATATGGCAACTGGCATCGTGGGATCCCTCGCCCTCAGCCTCTCCGGCTTGTTAGTGACTCGCTTCAATGTTGGCATGATGATGCTCCTGATGATCCCCTTACCGAAGCTTATCAGCACCCTGAGCTGGATCCCCGTCCTCCGTACCTATCCAAAAGATCGCCAGGTCCTACACCAGGAACTGACAGAACGACGCGAGAAGTTGCTCTCTGATTAAGGGATCAGTTACATCAACAATCCTGAAATACCATTTTTTAAATCAGAAGCACTACCAAATGAAAAGTGATTGGGTAGTATAATGCGTCGAGAGATAGCTAGGATATCATTTCAATCGGTTAGGCTTCAGCATACTTGAGTCCTAAATGTGACGACAGGGAAACGCTGCCTATGATTAGATTATTCTTTAGACCAGGTTTTTTTGTGGTAGGGACTGGTAAACTTACAGGTTCAATATGATTCAACGATAAGTGTGAATATTGAAATTTCACAATATAACTTGCTTGGATTTTCTTCTGTGGAATATTAATTTAGAAGTAGTTCCTGGGCACTCATCGGAGTCTGGGGAAGTTTTATAATAAACCCATCATGGATATAGAAAGGTGAAAGAACAATGACGAATCCTAATAATTTCGAAAAACCAAAATTGGGATACTGGTTTTATCCTGCAGAAGATGCGAATGCGCCTGGCGGAAACCGCCTCGAGATTGTTATTTCTGAAACCCCCAGCTTAGCTCATTTTGATCCTGAGAGGGTGGAACTTGATGTGAAAATAAAAGGAGTTTTCAAAGAGCATCTTAAAATCGTCCATCCCTGGGATTTTGATCAATCCTATCAGGTGCTTAAAGGCATTATTGAGATCGTTGATCGCAAGGGGAAAAAAGAGGAGGCGTTCTCATTTGGTGGGTCTTTGACGATAGACTCCGGAGAATCAGCTACGATTTGTACGCATACGTCTCCAGCTCCAATCCTGGAAATGAGTAAAGTTGGGTCTTTGATTATGCTCTTTATTGAGGAAATTGAGATACTATTCGCAGAACGAAGCGCTAGCTTGTTGGCAGAACCCCATTTATATGAGCAGCACCTTGCGAATGCAGACCCCTACCAGTTATACCTTGCCTGTCTCCAAACATTGATCGAGAAATACGATTCCCTCAAAACGGTGGAGAAAGCCAGGGGTCATGAATTTCGTGATTTTCTTCATCGGGAGCGGAGAAGACTCAGAGAGGCTGGTCTGCTGCCACGCGAAATACCACCCTTAAGTCAAGTTTTATAAAGTATAAGTCGAGGAATAATCTACAGGAGTCATTCATGCAGCAGAAAGGCTTGATGAAGATTGAGCAACGCTTCCCATTTCTAACTCGATGGATTCGCCAAGGGAAAGTATCCGAGTCGGTTATTATATTACTAACTGCCGTTATTGTCGGCGTAGGTGCCGGTTTAGGAGCTGTAGTATTCCGGTACTTGATTGCAGGCGTCCAAACCTTATTTTATGAAGTAATTTATCACTGGATAAAAGGGATCGCTCCTTTTCATTTGCTCATCATCCCTGCCTTGGGTGGACTAATTTTTGGACCTTTGATCTATAAATTTGCAAGAGAAGCCAAGGGGCACGGCGTCCCAGAAGTCATGGAAGCGGTTGCATTGCGAGGTGGGCGGATCCGGCCGCGCGTGGCGATCGTTAAGTCTCTAGCATCGGCGATTTGCATCGGCACCGGGGGTTCAGTGGGTCGCGAAGGACCTATCGCCCAGATCGGTTCCGCCCTGGGGTCATCAGTTGGACAGTTCTTCAACCTCTCTGACGAGCGAATCCGCAATTTGGTTGCATGTGGGGCTGCGGGTGGGATTGCCGCCACTTTCAATGCCCCGATCGGTGGTGCGATCTTCGCCCTGGAAGTCATTCTTGGGCAGTTACACGCCATTTATTTTGGCGCAGTGGTGATTTCCGCAGTTACGGCGGATGTGATCGCCCAAGCTTTCGAAGGGAACCTGATTGCATTCTCCATCCCAGAATATACTATGGTCAGCCCCTGGGAATTATTATTGTACCTGCTGATGGGCATAATAATGGCACTCATCGCAGTAGCATTCACACGCTTGCTTTATCTTTCTGAAGATACCTGGGATCGCTTACCTTTACCCGAATATTTCAAACCTGTCCTTGGCGGGTTGTTTTTAGGGCTGGTTGGTCTGGTCTCCTCCAAGATTGATGGTTTCCCACGCGTTTTCGGGGTAGGGTATGATACCATCAGCGAAGCCTTGTTCGGGAATTTAGCATTGAGGGTTACCCTGAGTTTGCTTGTGTTGAAGATCCTTGCCACCATTATCACACTGGGATCGGGGGGTTCTGGGGGTATTTTTGCTCCTTCCCTGTTCATGGGAGCCATGCTGGGGGAGGCATTTGGTAGATTTGTTAATCTATTGTTCCCTGCTTTCACAGCCCCTCCAGGTGCTTATGCGCTGGTAGGGATGGCAGCCTTCTTCAGCGGAACTGCTCATGCCCCGGTGACTTCTATCCTCATCCTGTTCGAGATGACCGGTGACTATCGCATCATCCTGCCTTTAATGCTGGCAACCGTGGTGAGTACGCTGGTCTCTCGTGTGATTAGCCCCGAATCAATTTACACCCTCAAATTAACCCGACGTGGTATACATCTACAAGAAGGGAAGGATATTGATGTAATGCAAACATTGACGGTTGGAGAGGCAATGACGAGGGAGTTGGATATTGTTAATCTTGATATGCCGCTGGACGAACTAGGCATTGTTTTTGAGGAGACTCATCACCATGGGTTCCCGGTGTTGGATACACAAGAGCACTTAGCTGGGGTGGTCACGCTTCAGGATTTGGAACGCGCCACGAGTGCTGGTATGATAGAAGGGAAAACCGTAGCTGATATTGCCACCACCGACCCCTTGATTATCGCCTATGAGGACGAACCCATGTGGTCCGCCTTAAAAAAACTGGGGATGGAGGATATTGGCAGGCTACCGGTCGTCCGAAGAGGGAACGAACGGGAACTGGTTGGGATGGTCAGGCGGAAAGACATCATCCAGGCTTACAACCTCGCTATTATCAAGCGTTCTCAGCACCAGCACCGTGCTGGTATAGAACGCTTGGGGAACCTGATCAAATCCGAATTTATTACCGTCAAAGTTCCTCCAGGGTCAAGCGTTGTCGGTAAACAGATCAGCGATATTGAGTTGCCGGAGGAATGCCTGATCGTTTCGGTCCGCCGTGGGCGAAAGCTATATATCGCGCATGGTTACACAACCATCATGGAAGGAGATGAACTCATGGTTTTCGCCAGGGAAGTTTGCATCCAGGATGTTCAATCGCAGTTGCGGGAGAGCAGGAAGGAAGATGCCACAGTTGAAGCAGAACAAGGCCTTCAACAAGAAAAGCCTTGATATCCCCATTCCATACTGCAAATTTCCAAAGGGAGAATCAACCTGGGGTCCTTCCATCATCATTGTTTGTAGTATCGCGGAAGTCTGTTGAGATTTTTCTGGCAAACTACCCAACCGAACGTTGTTTACGCGACATATTAACTGGTTCAAAGCGCCAGGATGCATATCATCCGAGGAGAAATTTTCAATCTTTCCGCTAAAAGCGATAACCTCGCTGAATCTGTCTCTTCAGAATGAAGCAAAGCGGTTAGATTGTTTAGGAAATCAGATCTTGCTTTGGCTTGTTTCCGGTTAACGCCCGAATAAGTAGCTCCTTAGCTTGGCGCGGACCTTTGGACTGCGCAGGCGGTTGAGACCCTGACGCTCGATTTGCCTGATTCGCTCGCGAGTGACCCCCATTTTTTGACCGATCTCTCGTAAGGTATGTTTTTTGCCATCCGGTATGCCGTAGCGAAGCTGCAGAACCCGCACTTCCCTGGGTGGTAGGCTTTCTAGAATTTCATTTAGATTCTGGGCTAATAAAGCCTGGGTGGCAAGTTCATTCGGGTCAGGAGACTCAACGTCCTCAATAAAGTCACCCAATACTGCGTCACCTTCATGGTTTGTAGGCATCTCCAAAGAAAGGGTATGCTTTGCTACTCGAATCATGTCTTCAACTTTAGATGTAGGGACGGATA
>CAZTJD010000117.1:0-5368 GCA_964613985.1 uncultured Anaerolineales bacterium | reverse complement strand
GCGAGTTCCTCGGTGGTTGGATCTCTATCCAGGTTTTGACGTAGCTGGTGTTGGGTGCGAAACATCTTGGAAAGCTGTTCGCTTAGGTGAACCGGTACTCGAATCGTCCTGGCTTGATCGGCAAGGGCACGCGTCACCGCCTGGCGGATCCACCAGGTTGCATAGGTGCTGAACTTATACCCACGCCGGTAATCAAATTTCTTGGCAGCGCGCATCAAGCCAATATTCCCTTCCTGGATTAAATCAAGGAAGGAAACCCCGTAGCCCATATATTTTTTGGCAACACTGATCACGAGCCGGGTATTTGAGGTGATTAGAGTCTCTCGTGCCTGCCAGCCATCTTCGATCTGATCAAGCAGGGTCTGGTGTTCTTTCGCTGTCTTTCTTTTCTTGTCAAATAGCTCCTCCCTGGCTTTAAGACCGCGTTCCATACGTTTTGCCAAGGAGACTTCTTCCTCTTTGGTGAGTAATTCATGGTTAGTGGCGTCGGTGAGATAAAGTCCAACCAGGTCCCCGGTTTCAACATCACTCAACAGATCAGAATCAGTCAATTCCTTTTCTACTTCATTATCTCCACCCTTCGTTGAAGCGCTTTTATCGGTTCGGTCAGGTTGAAAACCATTTTCTTTAACGGGGATACCCGCATCCAACAAGCTGACAAAGGCGCTTTCCAGCGCATCCAGGTCTTGTTCTGCTGGAGGTAGCGTTGCGGAAATATCCGCGTAGGTAACAAATCCCTTTCTCTGACCCAAATCCAGGAGATCCTGGATAGCTATTTGTCTGGTATTCTCTAATGAAAAATGTAGTTTATTTTCTGTCACAATTACTCTTATCTTACCACACTTTAACTCCTGCTCTCCGATGGCGGTTCTGTCAGTGATTTGGTTTTTTCCCTGCCAGGCATTGTTGTTCACTTATTAAGAACGACCAGCATTTTGTACGAAGTGTGCTGACGCTACTTCTTAGCACTACTTATTTTCAGAATCGCCTGAGCAGCTGTTCTTGTGATTCATTTTTAGCTAAGATCATTTTTATCCTAAATGTTTATTCTTGTTGGGTTGGTATTACTTTGGAGGGATAAATGCTGATCCGTTTGATCTTCTTGATCAGGTGCTCGCGTTCCTCCAGGTTCTTACTCTTTACCAGCTGACCTTTGAGTTTCTTTACTTTTGTGCGTCTGCGACGGCGTCTTTTAAGCTCTTTATCTTTTTCTCTACCACTTCCCATGTTTTTCTCTCCTTTTCTTATTTTTCGTTCATATCGAAGCCAGGACCTTTGCAATAGCGAAGACCTTTGTTATAGATAAGATTTTAGCTGGCTGTGGCAATCTCTCTATTGATGTTTTTGTGGGATCAACAAAGTGGAATTGACCTTTTATATAATTATAATTGATTAAAGACCCAATCAGGTGCTAATCTCATACATAACGCCCTGGCTGCGTTGGTTGGAGCAACGCTGCTCTACCTGGTCAGCTACCTTGGACACCCCTTAATGGAGAGCCTTTACATATTTGATTTCCAACAGTCGTTGAATTACATCGACTGGAATGTGATCTTCCTGGTGATGGGCATGATGATCGTCATTGCCGTGATCGAGGAGACCGGTATCTTCCAATGGCTCGCTTTTTTCGCTTACCGCACGTCTGGGGGTCGGATGTGGCTGCTGCTTCCCATCCTGATGTTGATTTCCGGGGTTGCTTCCGCTTTTCTGGATAATGTCACCACGATGCTGTTGATGACCCCCATCAGTGTGCAGATTGCGCTTTCTCTGGGTATAAGTCCATTAGCCTTTCTGATCCCAGAGGTGATGGCTTCCAATGTTATCGGGGTTAGTACCCTGGTGGGCACCCCGACCAATATCCTGATCGGTTCTTATGGAAATATTTCCTTTAATGATTTCCTGGTCAACCTCACACCGGGTGAATTGCTGGCATTCCTCGGGTTGTTGGTTTACAGCGCGTTGTCGTGCCGGAAGGAGATAAATAAAGCGCAGTCCTCCTCACCGGTATTGATGGAGAAACTTGCTGAGAGGGGCAAAATTACCAAACCTGCTCACCTGAAGAAGGCGGGGATCGTTGGCGCAGGGATGCTGGTCCTTTTTGTATCAGGTGAAAGGATTCACCTCCTTCCAGCCGTTTCAGCTTTGATCGGTGCAACGGTTCTGATGGTGTGGATTCGTCCGGATATCGAGGAGATGATTGATGCCGTGGATTGGACCACATTGGTGTTTTTCATGGCGCTTTTTATCGTTGTTGGTGGCATCCAGGAGGTTGGCTTAATCAGTTTCGTCGCCGATGGAATCGGTCGATTAGTGGGGGACAGCCTGGTCCTGACCATGTTAGCGGTGGTCTGGTTGAGTGCAATCCTGTCCATGGTGGTAGCAAATATCCCTTTCACCGCAGCAATGCTACCGGTGATCGGTTTTCTAACCGCAACGGTGCCTGGGGCAGAGGGGAAAGTGCTTTTCTACTGTCTCTCCGTGGGTGCCGCGATGGGTGGCAACGGTTCGCTAATTGGGGCTTCAGCGAATATGGTCACTGCCGGGATTGCGGATGGCACTGGATACCTTATCTCTTATGTTTATTTCCTGAAGAAAGGCATACCTGCACTGCTGATTACAGTTAGTTTGGCGATGGTGTGGCTGTTGGTGAGATTTTTATAAAGGAAGATTGATGAGGGATGATTAAAGACTGAAAGGGGGAGGCAGAGGTTTGCGTGGGGAATTTAGAGTAAGCCTGTCAGGTCTTAATGTACACAATAAGGCTTTGGGAATGATAATTCCGATAGAAACCTGTTTCCTTTTTTTCCCTCACTATGCCAGTTTCAGCCACAAATTTTATGTAGATATCCAGATAGGTTAAGGAAATTTCAGAATTCTCATCATATCCACCTGCCTTTTCTTGATAAGTTTGGATCATACCAAATCACCTCCACCGGTTTACTTAATCCCACCAACTGTAGTTTTCTCTTCCGATTTGATCGGGGGTTTTAGGGACCTGAGTCCGGGTCAATAACGCCAGCCCTCGCAGGTTTTCGAGAAACGATTTTATAGGATTTTCTGGATTTGTGCTTTCCCTTTCCACCATGATGCACCTCCGGATTGTCATTAATGTCGATATTAATATTGTACCTGATATATTGAATGAATCATGGTTTCATTAATAATTCGATAGGGTTTTCCAGTCCTAGATATTAATTTTCTAGCAATTGCCTGATATTCTCCATTTGCCAGGTTCAAAGTCTATCCAAAAGGGCCAATCAACTTCTATAAAAAACTATTAAAAATCTGGTATACCCTTGATGTAAACTGAAGGACACCAACAAACTGGTGCTGTGTGATTTGTCTTTTTCATCGCTGGTGACGTTTATGCGATTGGTCGAGTCATAGCTGAACTTATCTTGGGGCAAAGACATTCGGTGGTCATCGGTGATATTGACCAGGACTCAGCACGGGACGCTGTTCAACTTCTTGGCGAAAAAACCTTGGCACCTTCCATAATATCGTATATTTAAATTCCTCAATAAGACTTGACTTTGATATATGAAAGTGGTAAAATTTTTTTGTATTGAGGTATACACGTATAACCTGCAGGCGTTTACGGCTGTTTAGGATACGAAATTCCCAATACATAAGAATAAGTTTCCCGTAGACGCGGGAGGTCTGACATGCCCTCGACATCATCTTTCACTATAAACGGTGGGTTGCGGGGGTTACTGGAAAGACCTTAAGAATATCGGAATCTTATCGAAAGGAGGAGGTACACAATGCCCTGGTTAGTTCAATTATTTACGTTTATGGCGAATTTAGTATTCACCATCCTTGATATATCTGATGTAGTCAACTGGTTCTGGGTCTGGTTCTAATTCCAGAAGTTGAGATAAATTTATCTCAATCAAAAGCAAAGCAGATATATCACTCTTTGCTCTGTATACAGTGACCCACCCACCTATCAAGTGGGTGGGTCTATTTTTCTGATAGGCTATTTTTTTCCTATTATTTTCCGTAATTTTACATTTAGTTTACGAATTCATTCATCTTGCATTTCTCCTGAAGGGGATCTATCTATTCCTTTTTGCATAGACGTATTGAACCTTATCGATGTCATGAGTCTTTGACTTAATTCTTCGTGGTTGGTGAAATAAGATATAAAAACACTAGCATAGATTGGATTGCTTTCAAAATTGTAATCAACATTTTTATGATTACATGTTAAAATAAATTAGGTTTTTAGAAATGATGCTGTCCACCATTATCCCAAGTGTTCTTTAATTATGGATAAGGTATCATAGATCGTTCGAATAATACCATGACGGAGGGACGCATGTCTTTAGTCGATTTTTTACAGTTGTTTTTAGATTTGTATGAAGCACTGATGGCTTTTATTGAGGCGCTTAAGGAATTTTTTCAATTTTAATTCCTTACAGAACCAAACATAATAAATTTCTTTTACTTCAGATTCCCACCTCATTCGTAATGTGCGAATCTGGAAGTATTGGGGATGTAATAATGTATTCCATGGAAATTGAACCAAATATTTTATCAATAATAAGGTCGGAATAATAATATTTTAGAACGCCTGATAGGATTTATTCTTTAATTACAACTCTGTTCAGAGATTGAACACATATGTACTCATCTTATTAGGTGGGTGTAGGAACATTGAATGAGTTTTGGTTATAAGAATTGATAAGACTTTTTAAAGGTGGGTAAACGAAATAACTCTTAACACATTTAAAATTCATTTCAGGCTTCTACAATTATATAATTGCTTATGCTAGAAAATTCATAGAAGTCTGGACAACATCGCAATTATTTATCACATCTGCCTGATCATGGAATTTACCTTTTTTATGCTACGCAAAATGATTCGCTAGAGATTTTCGCAACCAGGATTAACCTTGGATATAATAAAGGTGTTGTTTTCCTAAGGGATTGGTTTAGCGGTGACAAAAATAGGAAATGGGGTATTTTTTTTTGAAGAAGAAAAATGTGGGTCTGAACATATCAGATTTATTTTCACACTGAACTCTGATATTTGTAAATCACCTGATGGATTATATCTTTAGGTTCCTGACACCCTTTTTTGCCCGATGATTACCACTTGACTCTGTCTTTAGAATCTGTTAAAATATCTTTAATTATTCAGGTGAAGCTTTGCAACCCAAAAGCAATATCCTGAATAAGGAAGTTGACATCCGCAAAATGAGATAATTTCTCATCAAAGCGGATGGTTATCTAAACTCTCGATATCACTCAGCAGCGGTTGAGATAGACATCGAGAGTATAGATCAAGACCATCGGAAGATTGGAATTTTATCGAAAGGAGGAGGTACACAATGCCCTGGTTAGTTCAATTATTTACGTTTAT
>CAZTJD010000116.1:0-13404 GCA_964613985.1 uncultured Anaerolineales bacterium | reverse complement strand
AATGGTATTTTCTCATATATTACCTGGTTGCACTTGAGACTTGAATCCAAGTATTATAACACAGAGTTGATATTGATATCTGTTTTAGGAACTTTTTAGATTTAATTTCTTTCCTACTACTTGAGATTGAGTAACCGGAACTTAATTCATCCAGAGAATAAAGGTGGCTTTTAGAATTAACCTCTTATAGACAATCAACTGATCTTCTTTGGGGAATTGTTTTTATAGACAATTTCTTAGCGTTGAGGATTTGAGCGTGGTGCTTGCCATGCAGGTGATTTGTGGCAATGGACCACCTTCCATATCTCGTTTTGTTTTACCATCACCCGACTTTCGTTATGAGCAATCACTTTAACGCCTGTTTCTTGGCTAATACTCACGAGTAGTGTGTAGCTTGCAATTGCAGTATTCTCATATTGTTGAATGTGTAAATTAGCAAAGTCGAATCGTGTTGGATTTTTATGTTTTGGACCAGCTAAAATATTTTCCGTTCCGAAAACAGTTCCTTTAGATGCGTTGCTTTCCATCATAAAATCATGGAATTCAATTCCATCAATTCGATGTGGTGTTACAAACCACTCGTAAAGAGTCAGGTCTGAACTGGTGGTTTCATGATATGCTTCAAGATCATTTTCCATGATTGATTTCATATGGCGGTTAAGGAAATCGTAAATCTCAGAATTTACTTCCATATTTTCTCCTGTTAGTATTGAATGACTGTAGCAATATGTTGGTTCGAATCGATATCACTCAATTTTCTTTTACTCGCTTCGATTAATACTTTTTTCCTGGCTAAAGCCTTCAGGATAGCGTTTGCGAAGCTTTTCTACATTTTCCCAGGCTATTTCCCCTAATTGAAGATTACAGGCCGTAGCCGCTTCTGCAACATACCACAATACATCTCCAAGCTCATCAGCAAGTTGTTTTGGGGGAATGTCATGACCATGTGCTGTGAGTTTTTTTACCATATTGGCGAATTCCCCGGCTTCTCCAGCAAGCCCAAGCGCAGCGATGACCAGGCGTTGCTGCCCTTCACCTCCGGCACCGGAAGTTCGGTTCGCGAAAACCTGGTACTGGTTTAGATTAATATCTTTTGACATGGATTATTGACCTTCCATAGCAAGTATATTTATTTGATTGACAACCTGGGTTAATTCTTCGACCAGGTAATTTTGTTCGGTCTCCTGGAAAACTTCTACTAATTGATTGTAATACCATAATGTACCTGATTTTCTACCGTTAAATTTATTTAAAGAAGAAATTCCGTTTATTCTGATATCTCGAAGGATGGACTGGGCATTATGAAGTTTATCCGCTAGTGAAACAAGACGGACAAAAGAGGGTGTTTCCCGAAGGTGATGAAGGTAAGCCTCTTTTCGTTTTCGCCAGGGAGGTTTTGGAGAAGTTAGGGTATCTGAGCATTCTTCAACAATATAGGCAACACGATCGCCAAAGGTACTACGGATTAAGTTGAGTGTTTCCAAGCCTCCCTGATCTTCAGCAGCATCGTGAAGGAATGAGGCTATTACCTGATCTTCATCTCCACCTACCTCTAATACCAATGCGGCAACAGCTAGTAGGTGAGAGATATAGGGAATTCCCGTTCCTTTTCGAAATTGTTTTGAATGAAGCCGGTTTGCGAAATCAAATGCAACTGACAAGGGCGGCAATAGAATTTCATTACTGTTGACCATTATAATCTCCCTCCATAGCTATTCTAGTAAGTCGAAATACAATTTCAAAGTCTTTACCCAGATTCCAAGTTCATCGCATATCGATAATAACTTTTCCAAACTTTCGCCGATAATCAGTCGATCGGATGCAAGCAAGATCCCTTCGAATTTAGTATTTTTCCTGATCTCACCAATGTGATCTGGTGTACCAAGCACGGATAATCCCAAAATTTGTCTTCCGGTTTTATATGGATCATCGTCTAGAAAACCGATTGGATTCATATGATGATTAATATTCTGAGATAACCATTGGAGGAGTAGGATTCCTGCTTCCTCAGCATTATAGATTAATACAGGGGTTTCCTTCTCCTGTTCATGTAAATGGCTAGTTGTAAATCGATCAAGGATGGCAAAAGAAGAGCGGGTAATGAGAAGGCCTAGTATCAATAACAGGGCAAAAATAATAAAAATGCGGTATGAAATATCTAATGGATAGTAGAGGATTGCCATTGCTGATGAGGTCAAGAGGACAGCTCCCAGGGCTGCTTTGAGGTACCGCAGCAGATCACTGCTATCAAGATATTGCCACACACCGCGGTATAGACCGAATATAAAGAAAGAAATGTATGAACCAGCCAGGGCGATGGGTAATGAACTTAAAAAAATGTCTTTATTTAGGATATCTACCAATGATCCGAAATGGATCCAATAAGCCAAATAATAGGAGATACTAATGAGGAAAAGATCTAAGGTTATTTCGAGGATCCTGCCTCTGTAAGTGAGGTTGATTATGAAGCTTGAAAAGCTTCGTTGTCCTGATGTGGAAATACCAGGTGGAATAACTTTCAAACGTCCAAGGTATGAAGTCAGTAATGCTAAAGTCACTAATAAAACCGGGATGATGATCAGGCTTATGGTGTAGTTAATTGACTCAATAACAATGCCCAAGATCCCTGAGAGTAAGGCGACTCCATACAGAATGAGAACTGCCTGGCGTTCAGAAAGCCCGAAAGCTATTAAACGATGGGAAGTATGGTCTTTCCCTCCTTGAACGGGGGATTGACCTCGAAGCAGGCGGGTAATCGTTACGAGCGAGGTGTCTAGTATGGGAAGGAGGAACAGCATCGTAGGAACACCCATGACTGCGAGAAGGTTGGATGCCTGTGGAATTCGAGCGATTGCAAGCGCAGATAGGGTGAAACCTAAGAAAAGGCTTCCACTATCTCCCATAAAGATAGATGCAGGTGGAAAGTTAAATACCATGAATCCCAATATACTGCCTGCTAAACAAAGGGTAATCATGAGTAAATCCTGATTTCCAGATCTCCAGAATAAAACTCCCAACAAACAAGCAGAGATAAATGAGACGCCTCCTGCAAGTCCATCCATATTATCTAGCAGGTTGATCGCGTTTGTGATCCCCACTAACCAAAAGAATGTGACCAGAATATTTATAATTTCTACCGAAAAAAAATCTATATTCCTACCGAAAAAAACAACTATTGCTGAAGCGATTATCTCCCCGATAAGTTTTGCGGGTGGAGAGATACGTTTAAAATCATCAATCAGACCAAGGATAAATAGAATACTTGCTCCAGCGATCAAAGCGTAATTTGGTTGATCTGGGGAATGGAATGAATAAAGAATAAGAATGGTGATCCCCCATCCAAAGAAAATACCGACTCCCCCAATTTTCGGAGTCGATTTCTTATGCCAGCGATCAACTCGTGGTTCCGCGATAATTTCCTTACGCAAGCTGGACCATCTAATTATTGGAACAAAGCCTAAGCTGAGAGTGAGTGAGACCAAGAAGGCGACAATCCACATAGGTTGAATAATTTAGGGTAAAGATTGGAGTTGGCTGATGATGGTCTGAATGCGCTCGATTTCTGATTCGGGTGCAGATTGCAGTGCTCTCTGTGCGTGAAGCAATGCGAGGGCATACTCTTCTAATTGATAATAATAGTGGGTCAGGTTATCTTCGATTTTCCAGATATCTGAATAAGGCGCAAATTCAAGGCTATCTTCCAGGGTTGAAATCACCAATTCAATATCATTCAAAGCTTGATAGACACTGGCAAGAGCGAAGTAATAATTTAGCGATTTAGGCGCAAGTTGGATTGCTTGTTGGTAATGGAAAATTGCCTGTGTATAGAGATCGTTGCGCGTAGCAGAATCTTCCGTATTCTGGGCTCTTTGGTTATAGTAATCACCTAGTAATGCGTGAGTCCAATCATATTTAGGGTCAATTTCAATTGAGTGCTGCAATAATTCGAGTGCTCTTTCCGAGTCATTTAGGACGTTAAGATGGAGGATTGCCCATTCATCCCATAATCGAGCGTTATTTGGACTCAGCATAGTTACTTGTTTATAATATTGATTTGAGACATTCCCTCTCTCTTGTCGGTTGATATCGTCTTCTGCTTGCAGTGCCCACCATGAATAGAGACGGGCTAGGTTTGCCGTGTGGTCAGGATTCAATGGGTTGATGCTTTGGGCAGTAAGTAAATCTTTTTCCGCAGTCCTAAAAGCTTGCTCTTGTTCGATTGGATCATTAATCATCTTCGCTTCTTCAAGTAAGCCTCGACCCAGGAAAAGATAGTAATAATCCTCGTCGGGAGAAAGTTCAATTGCCCGACGGTAAATTGTATTGGCTACGGCCCATTGTTGGCTGTTGGCAAAAGGCTCAGCCATCTTAAAGGCGATATCAGCTTGGATGATATGTAAGTTGGTGTGGATGCTTAACCAGATGATTAAGATAAAACCAACAACCGCGAAAAGAGATGTGAGGATATTTCCTTTCCCCGATCTGGTGTACGACTTTTCGGATAAGAAAATACCCAAGACAAGTAATAAAAGAATAAGGTAAGCATAAAACTGAGTTAATAATCCTTCAAGATTCCCTGTCTGTGTAATGACACCTTGGATATCCCTCGGCGCCATTTTAGCAATCCTGGCTAGCGAACCAGAAAGCCAGGTTCCGTAAAAGAAACTAATCAATGCCGAGAGTCCAAGTATAGCTACAAAGGTTTTCCAGAATCTGGAATTTAGGATTACGACATCCACTTCTGAGACAAGGATGACAACAGCAGAAACCCAGGTGGTTAAAATGAGGGCCAGAACACCGTAAGACACCACATTTTGTTCTACCTGAGTAAGCGATGTCCATAAAATCTTACTCACAGAAGTGAGTCCCCACAGGTTAGAGATATACTCGAAATTCATCGGCAGGAGAAGTAATCCACCAATGAGTCCCCCGGTAAGGACAGCCTTTAACCAATCTGCATTTTCTACCCTAGTTTTCCGAGATCGTTTATTCTTCTTTCTGAGAATAGTTTTCTGGATATTGGGTTTTAGATTTGTAGAGGAAGCTGGGATGGTTTCACTTTGGCGATTAGGTAGCAAATAACCAAGTGAGAGGATCATTGCCGAATAAGCAAAGAAATAGGTCCTGGTAGAAACAATTGCGATCCCAAAGTTGATTTCAGCAAAGTGAGCAACGATGGCAGATAAGAAAATAATTAGGCTCAAGGAGTGTGAGAGATCGCGAGTTTCGTTTTCTCCTTTTACATCTGAAGTATTTTTATCTTTGGTAAATAAAGCGATAATAGCCAGATAGATGATAAGGCCTAATATCAAACCAAAAGGCAGTCCAAGACCAGCAAAGGCGATCCCTTGCCAACGAGCAAAAATGAAGGCGCTGATAATGCCGCTTCCGAAAAAAATAAAAAAGAAAATATACTTTTGCCGATAATTTTGAATCAGACCAAGCCATTTGAAACCATAAAAGAATACACTGGTGAAGACGCTAAGACTGGCGAGGAAACCCAATATACCTGTAAAGACGAGCGTATCCCAGGTTTCATTGTGTGATCTGTCTGGAGAAGCATTACGTGATTCTACATAAGCTAATTCTGGTGGATAAAATGGATTGTAAGCCATATGCATGGTCTCAGGACCATAACCAATTAATGGGCGAAGTATGTTAAATGGGTCTTTCTTTCCGTCGGGATATTCGATCGGCTCATGAGGCATCACCATTTCCGCTGCACCCCCCCAGATGAGGGAGCGCACCCTGGCTGTTCTGCTTTGCGAATTTAATAATTCCCCAAGGCGGTGGAAGGTAGGCATTGTTTGAAGGCTTGTTAAAGGACTATCAGGAATATTGAGTATAACGAGGAAGCCAGCAGCTAAAAATGCCAGAAGGATTACTGTCAATGTCAACCATTTTTTACGCCAGTGCATCGCAAGAAGTACGAAAAGGATAAAACCACCGGCGAAGAGGCCTAACCAAGGTCCGCGACTTTGGCTGAAAAATATTGCGATAAGTTGTAAGGCAGCGATGAAGATGTAAACCGTGGCTCTGGCTGTTTGGATCCCCAAGTCTTCTATCTCTCGGAGAATCTTCTGGAAGGAATCCACAATACGACCAACCGAAAGCGGGAATACGAGGATCAGGAATGCAGCAACAAAAATTGGATTTCCCATGTTTGAGGCAACTCTTCTAGTAACATCCCCTCCCCATGGTATCGGATCGATTCCATAGTGTTGCAAAATACCATACAAACTAACAGGTAGACTGGTTAATATCGCTGTCGTTATCAACCGTTCTACCTGTTCATGACGATTTATATTACCCACCATTACTGCAAACAAAACCAGGTAGGCAAAGGTTGTGTAAAATCCTTGCAACCTTTGATAGGATCCCCAAAAACTAATTCGAGGGGTTACTGAGAAGATAGTAGCTATTAGGAAGATTAATCCTAATGAAGTTACCGGTAAGACAAAAGGGATCTTAAATAAAGATTTGAATCCTTTACAACCAGTCGAAGTTTTCCTGCCTGCAAAGTAAACATCAAGTAATTTAACAAACCATGCCAGGAGCATGATCAAAGCCAAAGTTCTTAATAATGTTGCTTTATCAGGTTCAAAAATACGGCTGGAATACTTATTGAAAAATAACGGTGTTATGATAATTGCTGCTAACCAAACAGCTTCCATCACACCTTCTGCATAACGGCTTAATTTTGTAGGCAAGATTAACACCTTAATAGGATTACGGTTTTCTTTGTGTCTCTATTTTTCGTAGATGATATTAATAATTCTTGTATATTATTCTCTTAAATTAATTTCGGTTATGAGTGTAATTTTACCATCCCAGACTAATACCACCGTTATATATGAAGGTCATTCATCCGAAAACTTTTGTATTTGTAAAAAAAACAACAATCTCATTAGAATTGGTCGAAGTAAAAATGGATGAGCTTCTTAAAATTATTTTGAGTTGCGATTTTGATTAACCATTGAATTCCATTTTCTACATTGTTAGTATGAGCGCTGGTGATAAATTATTCTACCTGATTATATTTTACCTTCGTGATAATCTAGCAAGCGCTAAATTAAACCAGCGGCTTTGAAATAATATTGTCGGATCATTTTTTAACGCTCGGATAAGCCAGTGTGCTGAAATCCGAATATTCCGTTTTTTATAATAACCATAAAAAGCATGAAGACTGATTAAGCTTTGAGTTTTCCTTGCTTTGGTAATGATTTGCTGTGGGGATAGTCCAGTTTTTGATGGTAAATCTTCGATTGCCAGGACTTTATCAAGTATTTTTAATTGTTCGAGTGCCATTTTCTCGGTTTCGCCACCTGTTTTTGATCGTTCACTTACCCGAAACCTAGCTACAGTTTGGCTTAATCGTTTAAATTGAGCACCAGTCAAGGCCAAACGAATCCAGTATTCATAATCAAGTCCATAGCGAAGTGTTTCATCAAGAAATCCTGCTTTTTCTAGATACTCCCTGCGCCAAAAGGAGCCAGGTTGATTTACGACACATTCTCCAATAATATACTCAATTGAGAACACCACTCTATCTTTAGGTAAAACAGGGGTTGAGATTAAATTACCATCTTCATCGATGCGATCCAGGTGACCATAGATTACATCAATACTCGGGTTTTCGAGAAAAGAATTGACGACAATCTCCACAGTACTAGGAAGCAACAGGTCGTCTGCGTTTAACCAACCGAGTATATCCCCTTTCGCCTTCGCTAAACCTTTGTTTATAGCGTGCGCTTGTCCACGATCCGGTCTTGATTCCCAATGGGTAAGATATTTTGAATATTTTTCGATGATTTGACCTGACTCATCTGTAGACCCACCATCAATCAGGATATATTCCAGGTTTGGGTAGGTTTGAGAGATAACAGATTGGATGGTGGCTTCCAAAAAACGACCTTGATTGTAAGAAGGAGTAATGATGGAGACCAGTGGGGATTTGTGCATTCGTATTATTTAAATTAATCTTTGTCTTGGTTAATTATTTTTCGATATAGATTCACATAAGTTTTTGTTTGCTTTCTTATATCAAATTTCTTTTCAGCAGTCATTCGGGCATTTTTTGATAGTTCATTCCATCGTTGTTCGTCTTTTAAAACCCAATCAATACCAGTTGCGAAATCTTCAATTTCATATGGAACTGCCAGATAACCATTTACTTTATGGTCAATTTGATCAGCTATTCCACCTACATTAAATGCTACACAGGGAATTCCACATGCAAGTGCTTCTATTATTGTGTTGGGAAGGTTATCAATAATTGAAGGTGCAATATATAAATCAGTTGAACTATAGAGAACTGACAATGATATTTCATCTCTTAAGTTTCCGAAATAATGAACAGGTAAATTAGGAAAATATTTCTTGATGGGTTGGGTTGTTCCAATTAGAGCTAATTCAATTTTTTCATCCCAGTCTAGGTTATGTAGTTTCTCTAGAATTTTGTCAATGAAATTAAATCCTTTATAAGGATTATTTGCCATGTTAATTGCATTGAACAGAATTATCTTCTTCTCTGGGTGAAAACCAATACGTTTGCGAAAATATTTTCGATCACCTGGGGAAAAAAATTCTAGGTTTATGCCATTGGCGATAACTTCAATAGGCTTATTATTAAGTAAACTGCTTTGTCTGGCAATATTAGCCATCCATTGGCTTGGACACACAAACGTGATATCGAGATCTTTCCATACACGTTTTTTACGTCGCCAAATTATATTGGAAATATCCCATGAGTAGGAAATGGATAATTGTGGACAATTACCACATGCGTATTTATAACCATCACACTCAAAAGAGTGATGGCATCCGCCGGTAAATGGCCACATATCATGTAACGTCCAAATGATTGGCTTGGAAAAATGTTGAAGGGTTTCTATCTGAATAAATCCTTTATTTATCCAATTCAAATGGATAAGTTGAGTTTCTTTTATAATTTTTTTGTGAGGTCCAAAAATTGTTGGAAACCACGCAGAAGAGAAATGATACCCCTTTTTACAAAAAATTAAATTTGGGATTTGATCAAAAGTTGGTTGTAAACTACTAATGGTTTTTTGCCATTTGGAAGTAGGTCCTTTCACATAAATGGAATCACTAGTCTTATTTTGCACAATCAATGTGGATTCAACCCCTTGTTTTATTAAACTTTCATGAAGTCTATAAACAGATTTTGCAGCGCCACCGATTATTTCTGATGTATTGAATAAACAAATTTTCAATGGAAGTTTCCTTGGGCCGTTTTGTTACTTGGGATTGAATAAACCCAAACGAATTAGTAAGTGTGCAACCGAACGTTTTAACCTCTTCTCAAAACCCGATCCGAAATGAAAGTTTTGCGTATAGCGGTCAGCTGATGTATCACGAATCATATAAGGTGGGTGCTTAATTGGAAATATTAATTCATTAGAGAGGAGATTTCTGGTCTGTTTTTTCGTAGTTGTGTGTGTTGAATCCTTACCAAAGCCAATATTGGTTACTAAATTGGTATGAGGTAAAGCTGTCAGGCCTCCTTGAATCCAGCAAGAAAATGTCCAACGGTATGCCCAGGAATCGATTTTATTTTGAAAGACATCTTGAAATATTGTTTTCCAATAGTTTACCGCATATTTATCATTATCTAGTATATCAAAAAGCCAATCACCATCTCGAATTTCTGGCCATAATTTCATATCATCATCATATAACATCCACGATCGCCTCCATGTTGACCATCCCCAACAGTGGTTGTATCTTGAAAAATAATAACTGTATTCTGTTCGATTTCTACCTTTTTGGAAATTGTTTCCAGAAATAACCATGAGACGATCGTCGTATAAGTATTTTTCTAACAATTGTTGAGAGAAATAAAAGAATGAAGGGTCGGGAACGCAATCATCTTCTAGAATGATTGCCATATCAACTTGTTCAAATGCCCATTCCAATCCACTAACAACTCTCCTTCTTAAACCCAGGTTCGTTGAGGAGTAATTAGTAATTATTTCACAATCCCAAGGTAAATTCTCAATTAACTTCCTTGCTTCAAGGATCTTATTTATATCTTCAGGTCGATCAGGGTGAGGGCCATCCCCAATGATTAGCAATTTTTTTGGCTTAAGCTGTGCAACCGAAGTCAAAACCTTATGAAGATGCTTTGGTCTATTATAAATAATTATTATTACAGGTGTAGTAAACATTTTTTAGTTTATCTGATTTAAAATACAATTTAGTGTCGATTATTCTATTATTATTTGGCGTATCTTGGCTAGCCAATATCGGAACATCCTAGGAGTAATTCGACGCCATAATATTTTTAAGCTTTCATTCCAAGTTTTTTGGGTTCGTAATTTCTCCTGAAGAAGGATACCTTCAGGGACAGAATGATGGTTCTCACAACCGGATCGTTCATGTGATAGTATCTCATCATGAATAAATGGAAAAAATTGATATTTATCTAATATCAATTGTCTTGCGTATGCAATCGCATCAATATTATTTTCCCAAATCCTTTCGGATATTTTTTCTTGGATTATATCTATTGTATTTTCACCATGAATATCAATTAATATCATGGCTTCTTCAGGAAAATAATCAGTTATATTTTTACAACCATAATAAATTGGCATCGTCCAGGTTAGAAAACAGTCTGCTAATTTTTCACTCCAATAATATTTATTTGAATAATTTTCTATTGTAAATGAATATTTATATGGGGCTAAACCATCCCATTTATCATGGATAAAATTAAATCCACGCCCAAAATGATCAAATTCTATATTATTTCGGATTATTGATAAAAAATTTATTCGGTCTCTTTGTCCGCGAAACTGTGTTTTATTACTCACGACTGCTGAAATTAGGTTAGTTTTGGATGGTATTTTACAAGATTTCAGAAAGTCATAATTTCTATTAATATGCCAAGGTAAAACAGGTTGAGAGAGAATGTACCTGGAATCACTTAATGTATCATCAGTAGTATATATTCTATAAAAATTTGGATCACCTCGATGCATAGATTTAAAAAACTCATTGGGAGGTTCTTGTATAATTGCCCAGATATGCTGACGAGGACAATATATCCTTGTATCTTCAGGTGGATGATTTAACACAATGACATAGTCAGATTGATCTACAGAATCAGTTGTAAATCTGATATTGTTCCAGATCCCAGTGTTCCCTGGCGTTTGCCGAAGGATATTTATATCGGACCAATTTTTAATAATTCTAACAATCATTATCTGTATTGTTGGAAAACCTTATTACTTCTATAACTTTAATGAATTTTAATCATTTCCTTTATTGAAAAATCTTTCATATAACTTTCCATATTTATTGACTAAGGGTAATACTTTTTCAAAAATATGGTTTTGAGGGTATGGATATCTCGTCTTATTCCGGAACAATAATCCAATGGTAAGTTGAAAGAGGATTATTAGTGGGACAACAAATAAACCTGCAAGGTGATTAATAGAAGTAACGCTTTCCTCAAATATTCTTTGACTATATCTTCCCCCAACGAATCTTTGTTTAAATAACCATTTAAAATCCATCCGATAGTCTTGTACTAGATGATAAACGAAGAGGTTGGGGTCATAATAAATAATCTTGTCAGGGTAATTCTTCCTAATCCATAATATGAGTGCTGTTTCCTCACCATACGCGATTTTTTTGCCAGTCATTCCTAAGTATGGATTGAAACCTCCTGCTAGATAAAGTATAGATTTTTTTACAAATAAATTACCTCCTGATAAAAATCCCCAGTCTTCTAATTCAATTGCCTTATCAGAAATTTCCATTGATTGATATTCATCCTTAAACCAATCAGGTTTTTTTGTTATGTAGAAAGGATAATATGGACCTCCGAATATATCAGGTTTCTTATCCTTAATAATGGATGAAGCAATTTTTAACCAATTGTTGGGTAATTTACAATCATCATCTGTATACGCAATATATGGGGCTTTAGCTTCCTTCCACCCTCTATTTCTTGCATTTGATAATCCAACAATGGGTTCATAATGGTATGACAGATGGGAATTTACCTTTTGAAATTCCCTTACTATTATTTTTGTTTTGTCTTCTGAGCCATTATCTATTAATATTACTTCGTAATTTGATTGAGGGAGAGATTGTGTCAATACGGAATTTAATGCGATTGGCAATATTGCCCCCCGATTTCTTGTGCAAATTACCACAGAGATGACTAATTCCATATGAATTTTATGGACTACAATTTTTCTGAGTTATCCAAAAATATTGCGAAAAGAGTGAAGAGTTAATTCTTTTAAAAACAAACTGTTTAGGTAAAGTGACTGAAATGATGTTAAATTTGGTGCTATGATAATGGTTGTTAAATGAACCAAATATATCATCATATATCTTAAAAAAATGAATATTTTTTCTTAAAAGTAATTTCAGATGTATGGTAAGTTCATAAGTCGAGATTCGGGAAATTAATTATTTATTGTTTTCTCCATAAATTTTTAACATTCTCTATTTCATCTCGGCCATAGAAATGGTTGAAGAATTTAGAATTACAAATTCTTTCAATATAGTCATCTGGAAATTTAACTTTGTACCTGAACTCCTCATATGTCTGAGAATAGTTCTTTTCTTTACTTATATTTTCGTGGAGAAGTTGAAAATAATCAAGTTGAAGAAAATTTTTGATTATCTCTATTTTGATAGAATCTTCTAACTCAATTTTAAGAACAAGGAGATTGATATTCTTATTTGTGTATTGTGAATAACCCAAATTACTGAACGGAGTGTCAAATACATCAATTTCAAACCACTTTAAAATATTATTATCAAACCATGTCGATGGAATATCATGATCATAATTTGAAAGGAATATTTTTTTCAATTCTCCAATACTAAACTCTGAATCATCATAAGCGACTCCAGTGTATTTTAAAAAATTCTGAAAAAAATCAGAGACATTTCTACTTATTGGTTCCCGTACTAATGAAATTATTTTAATTGGTCTATTAATCGGTTTTTTTGATGTTGTAGTCCATCGATAAATACATTCTAATTCTGGAATTTCTTGATCTGATGATAGATGATGAGCATGTAATACTGCCCCAGAATAATATTTTTGAATCGATCGAAAAATAGTCATCGAACCAACTTTACCCATTTGGAAGATAAATACTGGAGCCAGTTTTCTGGATTTCCATAAAAAAATCTGCTGGCGCCCCCACCATTTGATTGCCCTCTTTATTTTTGTGGGAATAAAATTTCTAATATAATTTATAATCACAGGGAAATCTATCTGTAAATATTTAATTTTTTTACAATTTGTAACATGGATTTGTTCATGACTTTTATCTTACCACCTATTTTTTATTAGGAAAAACTAATAAAAATGGAATATATTACCAACTAATATCAAATTAATAGATATCCATT
>CAZTJD010000115.1:0-13417 GCA_964613985.1 uncultured Anaerolineales bacterium | reverse complement strand
TAGAATCAAACTAAAAAGACTTTACCCATCTATTTCAGGTTGACTTAGTACTAGGAAGATCTAGAAAATTTTCGAAAGGACTTCAAGCTCTCCCCAGGGTTTTTTTTGGCTTGTTCTATCGCGCCTTTGCCGGGAAGTACGACCTGGTGACCCGGGCAATATCCATGGGTTTATGGAATACCTGGTTAGGCACCACGATGACCTATTTGGAAGGACCACAAATCCTGGAATTAGGCTCAGGTCCAGGTCATCTGCAGAAGATTCTTAGAGGGAATGGGATCGTTGGGATGGGCCTGGATGAAAGCCAACAGATGCTGGAGATTACCCGGAGGCGGTTAAAAAGGATGGGACAGAGCTTCCTCCTGGTACAGGCAATCGGTGAGGCAATCCCTTTCCCTGATTCCACCTTTGATCAGGTGGTTGCAACCTTCCCTGCAGAATTTATCACCGATCAAGATACCCTGGCAGACATATATCGTGTCCTTAAAGGTGATGGCGAGCTGGTTATCTTGCGTTTTGCCTGGCTCTCTGACCGGCATTGGCCTTATAAATTGACCGCGTGGCTCTTTCGCCTGGTTGGTGAAGCCCCCAATCCCAAACGACCTCTACAGGTGGAAAGGTTGATGACGCCTTTTAGAAAAGCTGGTTTTTCTGTGGAGATAAAGAAAATCGAACTTGATTCAAGTGGATTGATCCTCCTGCTTTGCAGAAAATGAGAAGGGGAAATTCATCCGTGATGTATTTTGAACCTATTTTCTTACGATTTTATTTTCAAGCCACACTGAGAGGATCTAAAATTGGGGCTTACGGAAAAATAACAAGATAATTAGTCGAACAGTGGAATAATAAACTTAAAAATTATTGGGAATACCAACAGAGTACATATCTTTTTCGGGGAAACTGATTTATAATATCCTTTATTAATTTTCTATAATTTTTGTTGCCATATAAAGATGCTTGCTCCATGAAAACTTATCGGACTGCTATATCCGACAAAATCTATAAGACCCTGTTTGCATTTGACTGCGGGGCAACAAATTGGCGATTATATCGCCTTGAGTACCAACACACTCAAGGCGATATTCTATTAATGGGTGAGCCACAACCATCTCCTTTAACCAGCTTTAGTGATCGAAAATTGCCGGCGATCCTTAGTTTGAATCCTCAAGGGACTGCGTTGGAGAGTATAGGTGAAGTAGCACAGTTACACCTGGAAAATGAGAATCTACGCGACCGGGTTCGTGAATATTTTAAACCCTGCATTGGCACGTACCTGGAGGACAACCCCCTCCCTCACCAAAAGCGATACACCCATGCCCAGGCGATGCAATATACACGCCTGATGTTGAAGGCTGTTTTGTATCAAGTCCAGCAGGAAAAGTGGCGGGCTCAGAAATTTGATGATCGAGTATGGTTTACCTTTGCCTATCCAATCCACTGGCGATATGAACACAATGGAAAGACCTTCCAGGAGTACCAGGAATTGATCCAGAGTTGTTTCAACGAAGGATTTAATCAAGTCCGCTTCGTGGCTGAACCAGAAGGGGCGATCTTATGCCTCCAACATCGCGGACTGCTTAATTCGGGTGAAGAGAAAGGGACTACCTTGATTATTGATGTCGGCGGTAGTTCAACAGACATTGTTGCCGGGGAAGTTGAACCCAAAACAGGTAAGCTGGATTTTTTAGGTCGCTATGGAGAGCCTTTTGGGGGCGGACTTTATGATGCTGAGTTAGCGAAATACATCGCGGACGAATTGAGAATACCCGCTTCGGCCATCGCAGATGATCCATCCGTGATGCTGACGCTGCGCATAGCAGGACAACGCATGAAAGAGTCATTGAGCCGCCAGCTTCTGCAACCATCAAACATTGGCGGGACTTATCAGAGGTCTGTTACTCTGGTATTGCGTAATGGCACGGTCTATCGTAGAACCGTTATCTTAGACGAACCTCGCTTTACGGAGACTACAAAGCACCTCGATCGTATTTTCAGTCAATTGGTTGACCGAGCCCTTGGAGTAATAAACCTTCAACCCGGGGAAATTAAACAGATCGTTCTGGTAGGTGGTGGTGTACAGCTTTTCACGATTATGAATTACCTGCGGGGACGTTTCGGAAAAGACCGGGTGATATTAGCAGATAATCCGGAAGAGTCTGTCGTTTTTGGGATCGGACTGGAATATCAGGAAACTGTTAAGCAAATAAAGCCAACTATTTCCTTACCTTCTGCGGTTAACCAGGTCGAAAATCCAAAAGCATTCCAACCATCGGGTAGGGAATGGATTTTAAATAACGATCAACAGCGCTACAATATCCAACCGGGTCTGATGAAAATTGGTCGAGTAGAAGGCAATGAAATACGCATCGACAGCATAATGGTCTCTCGATGCCATGCGGAGTTGCATCTGAATGAAGGTAGATTAGAACTGCTCGATTTAGGAAGTACCAATGGCACCTGTATCAACGGCATGCCAATCCTTGCCCATCAACCTTATGAGCTCCATGCTGGGGATGAGATCATATTGGGTGATATTCTATTTGAAGTAATCCAGCAAATTAGAGAGAAGTGATTTATGGTTGAAGAAACCAACATTATCAGGTTTGACGAAAACGCGCTAGTTTACGATGAAACTCTCGACACAGAAACACTCATGCTGGCTGGAGATACCTTGTCCAGGTCAATGCTGTTTGCTTTACGGCGTGATTATTTAGACGAACCTGTCTTTGAGCATGAAATTGTCAAGTTGCTTTCTGAGAAACCGATCCAGCAGCAGGATATTGCTTTCCTTGAATTAGAACAGGTTGGCAAGCCCGAGGAACAGAATCCCCAAGAGTACTTCAAAGCCATTCAAACTACCTTGGCAGCATGCCATGATCTCCGTTACCAATTGGTTTTCCTGATCAGCAGTGATGGCCTGCATAACCGGATATTCATCGGGGTTAGTTCCCAAGTCCCGGACACCCAGCCAAAGATATTCGCAAAACAATTGGGACAGTTTCTTTGCTCAAACTGGCCTGGAACACGCGTCAGGAGTATTTCTGATTACAAACACATTGTTGACCATGTCCATGTTCCATTAAGCAGCTATCGTTATGCGCGCGCCTTTACGGGGATCCCATCGCCAAAATCTGTTGGGAAACCAGACGAGTATCCGCAAAGCCTGGATCGTTTCATGCGTGGCTTACGAGGCATTCCTTATATTTATATGGTTGTTGCTGAACCTATTCCCGAAAAGAGGGTTGGAGAAATTGTAACTACTTGCCAGACTCTGGCCAGCCAGGTGCATGCTTTCACCAAGGCAACCATCCAGCGAAGTCAAAGTTCAGGAGTTACGGAAACTACCTCCAGCACAAAAGGGGATACGACCACAGATGGGAATTCAACCAGTAGTACAGAAAGCAAGGCTGAGACGATGAGTAAAGGGGTACTGGGCACCACCCTGGAAAAATCTCGCGGCGCAGGTAAAGGTGCCAAAGTGGTTGGACTAGCAGGCATTTCCGGATTATCACTATTTGCAGGGGGACCGTTCCTGCTTTCTGGCATCCTGGGCATGTTTAGCCAATTATTACCATCCTCCGGTTCATCTGAATCAACCAGTACCGGAACATCCAAATCTGAATCAATCAGCCGTACAACCAGCCTTTCAACCGGGGCATCAAAATCCAGCACCGGATCTTTGTCCTTTGGTCAGGAATACTTGAATAAACACGCTGAAGCTTGTATAAGATTACTTGAAAAGACAACAGATCGTTTTGAAATAGCCAGGGCTCAAGGATGTTGGAATGTGGGAATATACCTGATCAGCGACCAAGTTGAATCTGTCACCCAGGCTCAGGCACAGTTCAAAGCCTTGGTAAGTGGAGAAAGAAGCACTTTTGAGCCAATCCGCGCTCATGATCTGGGTCCATTATGGGATGGACAGCTGCAGGCTTCGCTGGATAACTTCCAACAACCCGCCATGCGATTATTCGCTCCACAGAAAGGAGAACTGGTACACCATCCCCTCGGAGAGTATTTTGAGAACCTTACCACCCCAATGAATACGGAAGAATTATCATTACTGGCAAATTTACCTTTGCGCGAGATGCCCGGTGTGCCGATACAGCCAGCAGCTTTCTTCAGCTTGAATCCGCCCTCTCCGGATGGTACCAAACCAGGCTTACGGTTAGGGCGTATCCTGGAAGG
Organism: uncultured Anaerolineales bacterium; assembly: GCA_964613985.1. Classification (GTDB taxonomy): domain Bacteria; phylum Chloroflexota; class Anaerolineae; order Anaerolineales; family UBA11858; genus CAZTJD01. Next base: position 9,229 of record CAZTJD010000115.1, on the reverse strand, counting down.
TGGCGAGGAAATCGGCGATCTCAACTATGACATCAATATGGACATGCTCACCCGTCATGTTTTCATCACTGGCATCACCGGCAGTGGAAAATCCAATACCTGCCGGCGGTTAATCGCTGCCTTGATGGAGCAGGGTAAGAACTTCCTGGTGATCGAACCTGCTAAGGATGAATATGTACAGAATGCATTGGCTTATAACCAATCTAAAACATTCGATCGGGAGATCGCGGTTTATATCCCAGGCCGCTCGAATTGGCGTCGTTATCCATTAGAACAGCTGCAGCTTAACCCCTTCGATATTGTCAGGTTGCCTGGTACTATTTCGCAAGTGATGCCTCATCTCGACCGTTTGAAATCGATCTTCAATGCCAGTTTCCCGATGTACGAGATCCTGCCAGTAATCCTGGAAGAAGCGCTGGTCGACCTGTACAGCAGTAAAGGTTGGTTGGAAGATTTATTACCCCCAGAAGATGTGCAGTGCCCTACCTTGAGTGAGATGCATGACCGGCTGACAGGTTTGATCCGAGGGAAGGGATATGAAGAACGAATTACCTTGAATCTCACTGCTGCTATGAAAACACGCATTGGCAGCTTGATGGCAGGTTGGAAAGGAAAGCTCTTCGATCATCCAAGCTCAACGCCATGGGCAGATATTTTTGACCGGCCAGCAGTGATTAACCTCCAGCAGATGGGAGATGACGCGGACAAATGTTTCACGATGGCGTTGCTGTTGAATTTCTTATATGAATACCGCCAAGCTCAACATGAGGTCGAAGGTTCTCCTGAAGCACGAGAATTACGCCACCTTGCATTCATCGAAGAAGCACACCGGATTCTGCGGAAAGCTGCCTTCAGTGTTGGTGAGGCGAACCCGCAAGCAAAAATGGGTGAGATGTTTTCAGATATCCTGGCTGAGATTCGGGTCTATGGTCAAGGCCTGGCAATCATCGATCAGGTTCCAGTGAAATTGGTACCCGATGCGATCAAGAATACTAATTTGAAGATCATCCATCGACTGGTAGCAGCGGACGACCGAGATACCATGGCAAGTACGATGGCATTAACTGAAGATCAAACCAAAGTTATCGCTCGGTTAAAAGTAGGTCAGGCGATCGTTAGCGGCATACAGGATGACATGGCGTCCTGGGTGAAGGTGATCCACACACCAATCCCCAAATTTAAGTCCGGGTAATTTTTTCCAACAATATTGAGGAAATCTGAGATGAATCAAAAAATGTCAGCAGAAAGTATCAAAAAGGCAATCGCGTATTTCTATCTGATCTCGTTCAGCCCCTCGGAGAGGGTTTTGGAATTTCAGGAGCTATTAAGCCCTTACCGAGAGGAAATTGCAAAACAGACAGGGATGACTGAGAAAGCTTTTTTTACAAATGCCATCCCAGAAGCGTGTACCCGAATCGTTGCCTATCATCAGGGTACTCGAGAACCTGATATAAGGATTGTGGATGCCTTGTGTAAAGCGGCGAAACAAACTGCTTCCAGCCAGAGGGGTGCTGAAAAATTTCAGGAAAAAATGGTTGAAATCTGTCAACTCCCTGGTAGAGCCAGTCTCGAAAATCGCCTGCATCGAAAAAAAGGGTGTGCCCTTTGCCAGTCAGCCTGTAAGTACGGCTATTTTGTGCTGGTCTCAGATCCACAGATTTCCGAGCTTCAAAAGTTATTGGAAGTAGAATTGCAGAAATCACCAGACAAGCAAAGCCCCTTTAACCCTGTTTGGGGATTTACACTTTCGCATCTGTCTCGACTTACTGGATTAGAGCACGGTTATATCAGCGTTGAAGACCTGGGAAACCTGTCATTCTGTCTTTTACTTATGGCGATAGCCAAATCACGAAAATCAATACCAGAAAGGCAGCTCGAAATCTTCCACTATGCTACCCAATTGCTCATTAGATCCAGAAGATCATAAGAAAAAAATCCCTTACTTGATTTATCATAAAATGAGTGTATAATCTGATTAAAGTTAAATCTTCCTGAGTCATCCATCTCCAATAGCTTCTTGCATACTCAGGACTGATCATGTTGTTTCCACCGCCGGTCACCAGCATCACCCGTGGTCAGTTCAGAAATTGAAAGGAGTTTCTTATTTTAATGGTCAATTGCCATTTTGAAAGGAGACAAGATCGTCTACGAAAAAAGAATATTAGCTTTTGAATACGATAACAAAATGTGAGTCCTTACCAATAGCATCCTGACAACCCTCGAAAGTTAACACCTACATTCTGCCAACTGGCGCGAGTTAGGAATCGATCGTAATAATAACGAAATACAAAATAAGAGAGGATCCTATGTCAGATTATTTTCTTCCCCCCCCCGAAAGCAGCATACCTATTGAATCACTGGATGAACAAAATGTTGAAACGCAAACCCTGGACGATTCGACATATGAACCAACAGCATATCTAGAACAAACAAGCGATTACCAGCAAGCAGAAGCCATCCAGGGTAACTTTGAGACTGTAGTGGATAACTCTACAACAGAAAGTGCCCCAACGGTGACCGCTGCTCCTCCCGATATTGAGCAGCAGAATCCCGATGGAACGGCAGGACAACAGATCATGTATCCTGATATTGATTTACCAGGACAATCCGATACCCAGGCCTCTCAGATTGAAACCACAGCAGAACCATCCCTTGAAGGGTACCCTGATGAAGGTGAAGAGCCTCCGCTTCCAACCATGAAACCATGGGAGACGCCAAAGGTAGAAGAAATTACCACGGTCACAGGGACTGAATCCGCAGAACCGCAGTTGCCTGGAGAGACGATAACCGGTAGTCAACCAGGATCAACCGCTGAACAAGGAAGTTTCAGCCAGGCAGGTGAAGAAGATCGCTTGATGGAAGCAGGCGTGCCAGATCGCGAGATGCTGCCGAAAGAAAAGATCGAACAAGCTGACCAAATCTCCGGGATAGGTACCGAGGGTTCATTTACAGCGACAAACGTTCCAGAGACCATCCCAGGTGTTATAAAACCCAGCGGCACACTTGGCGACTTAGGGGAGGATTTCTCTCCAACCGGGATTGGGGAATCATCAGGTGGGGCACCGCAGGGCTGGGGTAACTTCCCTGGCCAGGAGGGACATGGAAGCCAGAAAGGAGCCGACTATGGAGAAAATTTTGGAGGCAGTGAACCTCACACGCAAGGAGGTGGTCCAACCACCTCTGGCTCAGGTCTCCCTGTACATGGTTATGGTCCTGGTTTATATGGAGACGGTTCCACGGGGAAGGATTCTAAAAAAGACGAGATTCCCGAATTACCAGGTATGACAATTACTGTCGATAGTCCTGCTACTGTGGGAGGTGATGTTGTCTATACAATTGACATTCTTTCAGCTGAAACTTTGTCTGAATGTTCTGGAATGATTAATCGAATATCAGAACTTGGTGATACTCAGAGCGTGGACCTGTATATAGTGGATTGTGGCACAAATGGCACCTATACGTTTGATCCAAAGTCAGGAGGTTGGAGTCAAGGTCAGGATATCGATGGTATTCAGCCTATCCCGTATACCGGCAAGATGTTCTATGAAGGTAATCTGGAAGATGAATTAAAAAAGGATTACACCGGTGGTCATGATGAGGATAGTGGGCATGTCTTACCTATAGTGGGAATCGATGGTCATGGGGGTCCTGAAACCGTCGATCCTGGCGAATTGGATGATACTGGCAGGGCTTACGGCGGCATAAACGGCCCACCGCGTATGTATCCCGACAGCGGTGGAGCCTTACCTATCGATCCGATTCCTGCTTCAGAGGCTGAGGATGAACAAGAAGGATAGTTGATAGAGAAGTAGATGTGTCTCGATCCATTAAGGTACAGGTTGATATCCAGATTAGAAACTTGCCTCAATAGCGTAGAACATCGAATTTCAAATCAATTAAATCGCAGGAGAGATTTTAATGACTCCTGCGTTTTTTCTTGGAAGATTTTTGTACTCATTTAATCTGAAAGAGATAATTTTGAAATAAAAATGTACTTGGTGAGAGAATCCTTGGGACCAAGGGGATGAGAGGAATTACATACATTTTATTTTAGGCAAATGTAAGTTTTTTTACCTGGGATGTCTTAATAGAGAATTTAATTTTTAACTTGGGTTCAGACAAATTATGCTATGCCATCTCCTTAAAAAGTTAATCATATTCCATAGGAACCATGAAAACAGGATGATTTCTCTCGCGTCTAAATTTCTATCATTTAGAGAAGTGTTATAATCAGATTGGTTTATTTTTGATACTCAATCCAGGAGAAATTAATGGTCGAAGTAACGTTAGGTTTAAAATCGACAAATCCCTATTGGTTGTTGGCGCTTGATAACGAAAATTCAAGTGGGCAAGTCCATTATCACTTGAGAGGTCAAACTCATAAATGGAGACCTCCGACAGATGTCTATGAAACAGATGAAGCCATCTTGATCAAAGTGGAGATTGCCGGGATGCGAGAGTCGGATTTTTCGATTATTTTAAACGACCGCACAATATTGATCCAGGGTACACGCCAGGATCAGGAAATCAAGCGTGCTTATCATCAAATGGAAATCAGGAACGGTGAATTCAGTACAGAAGTGGAACTGCATTGGCCTGTGGATTCTGAAGCGGCGGAAGCGGATTACAGAAACGGTTTTCTAAGGATTCTTTTACCGAAAGCGAAACCTTTCCAAATTAAAATCGACGAGTGACAACATGACAGCCTCGCGCTGGAATTCAAATTTATTAGAATTATTAAAGACTTTTGAAGGTGATGATCTTACCCTGAGAGATTTGATATTTAAAACAATTAAGATATCAGATACAATCGAAGAATTAATCGAACCTAAAGAAGGAAAAGAAGAGAGTAAGGAAGAAAGTATCCCCTCCAGTTTACCGATCTTACCCTTGAGAGGGTTGGTGGTTTATCCTGAGACAGCAGTCCCGCTCACTATTGGACAACCACGTTCGATCCGGTTAGTTGATGATGTGGTTTCTGCTGACAAGCGCTATATCGGCCTGGTAGCTTCGAAAGACCCCAACCTGGACACGCCAGGACCTGATGATCTTTTTTCTGTCGGCACGGTTGGAATCATCCATCGCCTGTTCCGAGCACCGGATGGGACAATAAGGCTACTGGTTCAAGGGATTACTCGATTTAAACTTGGAGAGTTTATCCAGCTAGATCCCTACCTAAAAGCTTCCATCGAACTCCTTGGCGAAATCGAAGAGGAGAACATCGAGATTGAGGCTTTGGCGCGCAATGCGCGAGACCAGTTCGCTAGAATTGCTGAAATGATTCCCTCCATCCCACGCGAATTGATCGAATCGGTGATGCTGCTGGAAGATCCCTCCCAAACGATTTATACCATTGCCAATTTCCAAAGGATTGAGTTGGAGGACGCTCAAGAAATCCTGGAAATCGATTCGGTTGCAGAAAAATTGCGGAAGCTGGCAGGGTTATTGGCGCGGGAACTGGAAGTTTTGGAGATTGGACAAAAGATCCAGAATGAAGCCCGTTCCGAAATCGAAAAAGTGCAGCGCGAATATTTCCTGCGCGAGCAATTAAAAGCCATTCAGAAAGAGCTTGGCGAAAGTGATGAACAGACTGCCGAGATCGAGGAATTCCGCAGGAAAATTGAGGAAGCTCAAATGCCAGAAGAGGCGGATAAACAAGCCAGGCGGGAATTGGACCGTATGGCGAAGTTGCCGACAGCTGCGGCTGAATATGGCGTAATCCGCACCTACCTGGACTGGTTGGTTTCCTTACCCTGGTCCGTAACCACAGAAGACAACCTCGATATTAACCATGCAAGAGAGGTGCTAGACCAGGACCACTATGGTCTTGAGGATGTCAAAGAAAGAATCCTGGAATTCCTGGCTGTTCGCAAACTGCGCCAGGAAAGAGGGGGTGAATTCCCCGAGGAGTCGATGGACCAGATTAGGCGCATCCGTGAAGGCGTTATCCTATGCTTTGTTGGACCTCCTGGTGTGGGGAAAACTTCTTTAGGGCGTTCGATCGCTAGAACAATGGGCAGAAAGTTTATTCGAATCTCGTTAGGAGGGGTTCGCGACGAAGCGGAAATACGGGGGCACCGGCGAACATACATCGGAGCTTTACCTGGACGCATCCTTCAGGCGCTCCGGCGAGTCGAGTCGCACAATCCTGTTTTCATGATGGATGAGATTGATAAATTGAGTACCAGTTTCCAGGGAGATCCAGCATCCGCATTATTAGAAGTCTTAGACCCAGAGCAAAATTCTGAATTTCGTGATCATTACCTGGAGGTTGGTTATGACCTTTCTCAAGTGATGTTCATTACCACAGCCAACTGGCTCGAAAATATCCCCGGACCTTTACGGGACAGGATGGAAGTGATTTCGATATCAGGATATACGGAAGGAGAAAAAATCGAGATCGCCAATGGATATCTCATACCAAGGCAATTAATAGAAAATAGCCTCCATGAAAATGAGGTCTCGTTTACAGAAGATGCTTTAAAGACGATTATCCGGTCTTATACCAGGGAAGCAGGTGTTCGGAATCTTGAGAGAGAGATTGGGGCAGTTTGTAGGAAAATCGTCACACGAATTGCAGAGGGAAAGATCGAAAAAGAAGAAATAAATCCTGAGGAAATACGGGAATACCTGGGACGTCCCAAAGTTTTCAGTACAGAAGAGATTTCATTACGCACAAGGATGCCGGGTGTTGCTACGGGATTAGCCTGGACTCCAACCGGTGGGGATGTCTTGTTTATTGAAACCACGAAGATGCCAGGAGGTAAAGGTGTCCAGCTTACTGGATCTTTAGGGAATGTTATGAAGGAATCTGCCAGAGCGGCCTTGTCTTATGTCCGTTCGCAATCCGAGCAGTTAGGCCTGGAAAAGGATTTTTTTTCATCATCAGATTTCCACATTCACGTTCCTGCTGGGGCACAACCCAAGGATGGACCTTCTGCAGGGGTAACGATGGCAACAGCGCTTGTTTCATTAGTATCTGGGAGGTGTGTGCGAGCCGATGTTGGGATGACGGGTGAAATCACCTTGAGGGGACAAGTACTCCCTGTAGGAGGAATCAAAGAAAAAGTCCTTGCTGCTCATCGTTACGGTCTTAAAACCGTAATTCTCCCCAAACGAAATGAAGCAGACCTAGAAGACCTTCCTGATGAAGTCAGGGAATCAATGTCATTTGTTTTTGTCGAAACTGTAGACGAAGTTTTAGAAAATGCCTTGGAACCAGCGCCAAAACGGAAAAATAAGGGAAAGAAATCTAGCCCCAAAAAGGAGAATGAGGTAGAAGAAACCGAGGTTTTAGAATCGGGTGATGAAGAAATAGATGACATTGAATTATATTAATTATTCAGGGAGGTATTAAGGGTTGAATGATATGAAGAAGAAGATCATGTTGGTTGATGATAATCGAACCATGTTGGATCTTCTTACCTCTTTGTTAAATCTCGAAGGATATCAAGTAGTATATGTTAGTCAGGAGATTGGTTTTTTTGAATCTGTGAGATTCCATGAACCTGATTTGATCGTCATGGATGTGCATCTCCGCATGGAGAGCAGCATAGAAATTAATGGACTTGATCTGTTAGAGAAATTACGATCCGATCCCACTCTTAAAGATACAAAAATTATTATGGTTTCTGGAAGGGATATGCGAGAAAAGAGTAAAAAAGCTGGCGCTGACGATTTTATCTTAAAACCTTTCATGCCAGATGAGTTAACTAGAAAGATTAAAACACTTATGGAGTAAACTGTGGCAAATATAAAAGGACGTACCAAGATGAAATGGTACACAATGGACCTACATAACCATACACCAGTTTCTGAAGACTACCAGCAACCGGAGGTAAGTTATTTGGACCTGTTGAAGCAAGCTGAGTATCAGGGGATGGATATTATTGCTTTTACAGACCATAATTCAGTGGCGGGTTACCGTCAGATGATGGATGAGGTTGAACAATTTAAGTTATTAAATTCGTTAAATCGAATATTGCCTGAAGAACAAATCAAATTACGAGAATATCAGCGTTTAATGAACGGTTTGCTGATCCTGCCAGGTTTTGAGTTTACAGCAACCTTTGGATTCCATATCTTGGGAATCTTTTCCCCTGAGACTTCTTTGCGTGAGATTGAGCACATTTTGTTAAGTTTGAATATCCCAGAAGATAAGCTAGACGATGGATCTGTGACCATTGGGGCTGGGTCAGATGTGCTTAACGCCTATCGGATGATTGATGAAGGTGGAGGTCTGGTTATTGCCGCCCATGCCAATTCAAATAACGGCGTAGCAATGCGGGGGTTTCCTATTGGCGGACAGACAAAAATAGCCTACACTCAGAACCCAAACTTGCACGCCCTCGAAGTAACAGATTTGGAACGAAAAGGACGGAGGTCGACAGCAGCATTTTTCAATGGAACCAAACCTGAATACCCTCGTCAGATGCATTGTATCCAAGGCTCAGATTCTCATCGACTGGAAGGGGATCCTAATCGAAGTAAAGTATTTGGCCTGGGGGAACGAGCTACAGATGTATATTTACCCGAGCGGACGTTCGAGGCTTTACGCGAATTATTCCTGGGGAATGACTTTTCCAGGACAAGACCACACAGGCATAAAGCTGCACCTGTTTATGATTATGTACGCGAAGCACGTAAAGAGGGTGCAAACATCGTTCAAGATTTTCATGAAGGAATGACGGTTCGCGGGGGCAAACGTTATTCGATTATTGCGGATACCTGTGCGTTTGCAAATACCAACGGTGGAACTTTATTTATAGGATTAAGCAGTGATCCTCAGGAACCGGTTGTTGGTGTTTCGAACCCAAAACAAGCAATAACCGTGTTGGAACAAGAAATTAACAATAAAATCAGTCCTGAATTATCTTGTGAACTCGATGTGCAGACGACTGACATGAAGAAAATCGTTCGCATCCTTGTCCCTAGAGGGGATGAAGCCCCATACGCTGTAGATGATAACAAAATCTATATCCGTACTGAGTCAGAAACAGTTCTGGCTGTAAGGGATGAAATTGTAGGAATGGTTCTAAGAGGACAAAAGGAAAAAGCAGTTGAGACAGTGGCGGAAGAGGAATTGCCTGTTGTTGCAGAAGCACAACCTCGAGTTCAAAGAGGACCGGAACCACAAGGGAGCCCCAGGACAGGGGTTGAGATTGTGTCTGAAGAACAAAGAGGTGGCATAAGTTATTACACTGTGAGAGATCTTCGAAACGGGAATGTT